>JAFQUL010000149.1 GCA_017408535.1 Clostridia bacterium | reverse complement strand
TGATGTTTGCCCATTACGCCGTCAGGCGTAACATCACTTACGAAGTAAACATCATTGCCGAAGGCAACATCACTTGCCCGTAAGGGCAAACATCGTTCGGCTGACCTGCTTTATCGCAGGTCGCCGTACGGGGCCTTTTTTGCTTTTCCCAGAGGAATGATGGATATATATCAAACCTGTGATTATACGGGTTAAAATACAAAATCAACCCTCTCTTACCATCGGCAGGGCAAATATTTACGAAGTTACACCAAACGGAACAATAAATTTTCCTTTTCCCTTGCAAAATGCACTTTCATTATGTATAATATTCCTAACGATATAAGCCCGACGCATCGGGCAGATTGGAGTTAAATGAATGAAGGTTACTGCAAAAAATATAGCCGAGCTTGAGAATTTTATTCTGAATTCTGACGGCAGTGAGCTTGAGATAGCTCTCCTCCCGGGTATTTACTTCCTTGAAAAGACTCTGGAGATAAAGAACAAAAAGAATATAAAGATCATAGGTGAGGATGGCGCACGTTTTGTGGGCGGTAAGGTCCTTGACATAGTACATCCCGTAACAGACGAGGCTATACTGTCCCGCCTTGACCCTTCCGTAAGGGGAAAGATATATAAGGTGGATCTTAGAGAAAACGGCATATCCGATGATATTCCCTGTAACTGTCAGGACCCGGTGGGATTTACCGTTAACGGTACCGTTATGCATCTTTCTCAGTATCCCAAGCGCTCAAAATACATCACCATCACCGATCATATCAACTTTGTTGAGCCGGAGATAGACGACGGCTGGGGAAGAAAAGAAGGTCTGATGAAGGACGGTGTTGTATTTAACGATCCCCACGTCCGTAGCTGGAAGGACCCGAAGAACCTCTGGACAGACGGCTTCTGGATATACGACTGGATGACCGACCGCAAGAGAGTTATCGACTTTGACCCCGACAAGATGATCGCCAAGCTTGATGCGAGAAACGATGATTATTTCCGTATCGGTCAGAGAATGTTCTTCTATAACATCATTGAGGAGCTTAATGAACCGGGTGCTTTCTATATTGATGAGGAAGAGAGAACTATCTACTTTGTTTCACCTGACGGAGAACCGGTAAAAGAGGTAGTTATGGCGACCCTCTATTCTCCCGGTATTCATATAACCCATAGTGAAAACATTACCTTTGACAATATAACTCTCGAATCGGTTATGCAATACGGTATGCTGATCTTGGACAGCAGAGGCATCTCCGTACTGTACAGCGAGATAAAGAATGCATATGATACCGCTATAGAGACGGACAGAATTTACGACTGCGTGATACGCGGCTGTTCCATCCATGACTGTGCCGGCGCCGGTATCAATCTTGAGAGCGGTGACGTGAAGTCCCTTACCCCCGGTAATTCTCTGATATGTGACAACCACGTTTACAGAATGGCTTACTGGGCACTCTGCTATGCAGGCGGTATTAACGTTTGCGGTGTTTCCAACGTGGCGAGAAACAACCTTATCCATGATCATCCCCATACCGCTATGTTCTTTATGGGTAACGATCTTCTTATTGAGCATAACGAGATGTATAACCTTATCAAGGATACCGGTGACTCGGGTGCTATCTATGCGGGACGTGACTACTCCGCCCGCGGCAATATCATCAGAGAGAACTTCGTTCACCACCTTGGCGGCGTAGGAATCGGTGCTATGGGTGTGTATAACGATGACTGCTTCTCAGGTACTCTTATGGAGAGAAATATCTTTATCTCCACACCCAGAGCCTGTATGCTTGGCGGAGGACGAGAGCTGAAGGTGGACGGTAACATTTTCATATCTTGCTATCCCGCTATCGAGCTCGACTCCCGCGGTGAGCCGGACGATACCCTTTGGAGAAATATTATGAGAGACCTCTCTCATGCTGTTGACGACAGAATAAGAGTAAATCCAAAGTTTATTGAGAAGTATCCTGAGCTCCGTGAGATTGTTGATTTCTTTGATGCTGAGGAGTGTCTGCCCCATATCCACCCCTCTGCAACAGTGGTAAATAATATTTTCTGTGACTCGGACAACTTCTTCCTCAACATAGGCGGTATCTCTGCTGAGTGCACGATGAACAATAACAGCGAGATAACTTACAGCGAATTCAAGGATGCAAATGCAGGTGACTTTGACGTGACCAACGCGCTTGCTCTTCGCCGTGGCTTTAAGGCTATTGATATGTCTCTGATCGGTATCAAGGACCCCAAGTGCCGCAGCGGCAAGCTTGCTGATCTTTATGCATCCTTTACTCCCACTCCCGACAAGCTGATATTCAAGGTGCTCAACCGCGGCGACAGAACTGAGACTGTAAGCTATTCCTTCGACTCTGACGTACCGGATTACGATCTTTCAAAGTATGACTTCACCGCTACAATTGCGGCAGGTGAGACATATACTGTTGAAATGCCCATGTCCACCGACCTCTACGAGCAGGTACCCAACGGCAAATACGACCTTCACCGTATCAACGGTCTTTACAAGGTCAGAGCATACTGTCCTACCCCCGGTGCCCGCCCCGCAGATCTCATCAGCAAGAAGGAAATATTCAAGTTCGGTAATAAATAATTCCCTATATAAAAAAGGCTTCCGCACGGAGGCCTGCGATAAAGCAGGTCTGCCGAACGATGTTTGCCCTTACGGGCAAGTGATGTCGGCTTCGCCTAATGATGTAGCCTACGGCAATGATGTTGTGCCTTCGGCACAGTGGGCAAGCATCACATCATTGCGACCAACGGGAGCAACATCAT
>JAFQUL010000148.1 GCA_017408535.1 Clostridia bacterium | reverse complement strand
TGTGTATAACGATGACTGCTTCTCTGGTACTCTCATGGAGAGAAATATTTTTATCTCCACTCCCAGAGCGTGTATGCTGGGCGGCGGACGCGACCTTAAGGTTGATGGTAATATCTTCATCTCCTGCCATCCCGCCATCGAACTTGATTCCCGCGGTGAGCCGGACGATACCCTCTGGAGAAATATTATGAGAGATCTTTCCCGTGCTGTTGACGGCAGGGTAAGAGTAAATCCTAAGTTTATTGAGAAGTATCCTGAACTCAAAGAGATCGTTGATTTCTTTGACGCAGAGGAGTGCCTGCCTCACATCCATCCCGAGGCATTTGTGAGAAACAACATCTTTTGCGACTCGAGTAATTTCGTATTCAATATGGGCGGTATCTCATCAGAGCTTAAGTTTGAAAACAACAGTGAGATCGGTTACGACGAGTTTGCAGATGCCAATGCCGGTGATTTTGACGTTACCAACGCTCTTGCCCTTCGCCGCGGATTTAAGGGTATCGATATGTCTCTGATCGGTATCACCGATCCCAAGTGCCGGAGCGGTAAGATCGCGGATCTCTACGCATCCTTTACTCCCACTCCCGACAAGCTGATATTCAGGGTGCTCAATCGCGGCGACAGAGACGAGACGGTAAGCTATTCCTTCGACTCTGACGTGCCGGATTACGATCTTTCAAGGTATAACTTCACCGCTACTGTCAAGGCAGGTGAGACCTATACTCTTGAGATGCCTATGTCCGCTGACCTCTACGAGCAGGTACCCAACGGAAAGTATGACCTTCACCGTATCAACGGTCTTTACAAGGTCAGAGCATACTGTCCTACCCCCGGTGCACGTCCTGCAGAGCTTATCAGCAAGAAGGAAATATTCAAGTTCGGTAATAAATAATCTCCTATATGAAAAGGGACGGGGAATTGTAAAAATTCCTCGTCCTTTTCTCTTGCAAAATGCTCTTTCATTATGTATAATACTCATAACGATAAAGGCCCGGCAGAACGGGCAGATTGGAGTTAAACGAATGGAGGTTACTGCAAAAAACACAGCCGAGCTTGAGGATCTTATTCTGAATTCTGACGGTAGCGAGCTTGAGATAACTCTTCTCCCGGGTATTTATTTTCTTGAAAAAACTCTGGAGATAAAGAACAAAAAGAATATTAAGATCATAGGTGAGGATGGTGCACGCTTTGTCGGCGGTAAGGTTCTTGACAAAGTTCACCCTGTCACCGACGAGACTGTTATGTCCCGGCTTGACCCCTCTGCAAAGGGAAAAATATATAAGGTGGATCTGAGAGAAAACGGTATATCCGATGACATCCCCTGTAACTGTCAGAACCCTGTGGGACTGACCGTTAACGGTACCGTTATGCATCTTTCTCAGTACCCCAAGCGTTCAAAATACATAACCATCACCAACTATATCAACTTCGTTGAGCCTGAGATAGATGACGGCTGGGGAAGAAAAGAAGGTCTGATGAAGGACGGTGTTGTATTTAACGATCCTCACGTACGCAACTGGAAGGACCCTAAAAATCTCTGGACAGACGGCTTCTGGGTATACGATTGGATGACCAGACGCAAGAGGGTCACCGACTTTGACCCCGACAATATGATCGCCAAGCTTGATGCGAAAGATAATGATTATTTCCGAATCGGCCAGAGAATGTTCTTCTACAACATCCTTGAGGAGCTTAATGAGCCGGGAGCTTTCTATATTGATGGGAGGATCCCTATCTTTACCGCTTCCGCTTAACAACCGACACCGATGAGATTGAGAGCTATTTTGCCCTGCGCGAAATATCCTCGGAGATGGTTAACGGTAAGCCGAGGCTTTGCCTCAACGGAAAGCCGTATCTCTTTAACGGTCTTCTCGATCAGGGCTATTTTCACGACGGAATATTCCTTCCCGCAACTCCCGAGGGCTACGAAAAGGATATATTACTTGCAAAATCAATGGGCTTCAATACACTCAGGAAGCATATTAAGGTCGAGCCGCAGATATTCTATTATTTGTGCGACACCCTCGGTATTGCCGTTTTTCAGGATATGGTCAACAACTCTAAATATTCGTTTTTCAAAGACACCGTGCGTCCCACGATCGGCTTAAGACGTCGCTCCGACTCCCGAATGCACAATAATATCGAGAGCCGTGCCGCCTTTAAAAAATGTATGAAGGAAACAGTCAATCTTCTTTACAATTTTCCCTCCGTGGTCTATTACACTATATTCAACGAGGGATGGGGACAGTTTGATTCGGAGCTTCTCTACGCAAAGCTTTGCGATATGGATCAAACGAGGATAGTAGACTCGGCATCCGGATGGTTTACCCCAAAGGAGAGCGACGTAGATTCAAGGCACATATATTTCCGTAAGCCGGTGCTTTCGGTCGGTGAGGACAGACCTCTCGTGCTTAGCGAATTCGGTGGATATTCGCACCGTGTCAAGGATCACCTTTTCGGCGAAAAGAACTACGGATACACCTCCTACGATTC
>JAFQUL010000147.1 GCA_017408535.1 Clostridia bacterium | reverse complement strand
CTTTCCACCCACGGAGAGCCTACCGGTAAAGCCTCTCACTCCGGGAGAGGTGGCAGCCGAAGGCTGACGGAGAGGGCGATCAAATATAGAATTGACGATGAAATATATAACGAGAGATTTACTGTAATAACCCCCTCTCACCTGCTACGCAGGAGCTCTCCCCCACGGAGAGCCTTGGAGTTACCGCTTTCTACATTGTTTGATCTCCCTTCGGGAAAATTTTCGTTTTCGCTTTTGCGAAACAGGTGATGGAAATCACCTGAGAAAATTTTCGTAAGAATGTGCCACTAAAGCTTTCGAGTTATAGCCACATAATACGCACATTCCATTGACAAACAAGGTAGAATTCTGTATAATAATAGAATAAACTATCAAAATGGGTTTTTATGACCTTACGGAAGGAAAGAATATGACGATGTTTTGGCAGAAAGACATTGAAACCATGGATCGTGCTGAGATAGAGAAGATCCAACTGTACAAACTGAAAAAGCTGGTAGACTATGTCTATACAAACGTTCCGTTTTACCGTGACCGTCTTGACAAGGCGGGGGTTACTGCGGACAAGATAAAGACTCTGTCGGATATCAAGTATATCCCTTATACTACCAAAGAGGATATCAGAGATACATATCCCTATGGGCTTTTTGCTCAGCCCATGAAGAATATAGTGCGTATACACGCATCATCCGGTACTACCGGTAACCCCACCGTTGTGGGCTATACCAAAAACGATCTTAAGATGTGGAGCGACTGCGTGTCCAGACTCGTTGTTGCCGCCGGCGCCAGCGAGGAGGATATCGTTCAGATATGCTTCGGCTACGGCCTTTTCACCGGTGCTCTCGGTCTTCACTACGGTCTTGAGCAGATAGGAGCGACCGTTATTCCCATCTCCTCGGGAAACACCGAAAAGCAGCTTAAGATGATGAAGGATCTCGGCACTACCGCTATCGTATCCACTCCTACCTACGCAATGTATATTGCAGAGGTAGCAAAGGAGATCGGTATCGACCCGAGAACTCTCAACGTCCGTCTCGGTCTCTTCGGTTCTGAGGGCTGTTCACTTGAGATGAGAAGCAAGATAGAGGAGGCGTGGAACCTCTTTGCAACCGATAACTACGGTATGAGTGAGCTTTGCGGCCCCGGTGTTGCAGGCGAGTGCCGTCACCGTAACGGTATGCATATTGCAGAGGATCACTTCCTTCCCGAGATAATCGACAGTGCCAGCGGAGACGTTAAAGAGAGGGGCGAGTGGGGCGAGCTTGTTGTTACCACCCTTTCCAAGGAGGGAATACCTCTTCTCCGTTACCGCACCAAGGACGTGTCCCGCCTTAATTACGATACCTGTGAATGCGGTCGTACCCACGTGAGAATGGAGAAGCCCAAGGGACGCAGTGACGATATGATCAAGATCAAGGGTGTCAACGTATTCCCCACCCAGATCGAGAGCGTGCTCATCAGCATTCCTCAGGTAGGACCTCACTATCAGATAGTACTCAAGACCGTCAACTTTATGGACGACTTTGAGATAAATATCGAGCTCATTGACGGAAGCCTTCTTACCAAGTATTCCGAGCTTGAGAATCTTCAGAAAACTATCCGCCACAAGCTGCAGACCGTTCTCGGTCTTGATGCCAAGATCAACCTTCTTGAGCCCAAGTCCATTGAGCGTACCGCAGGTAAGGCAAAGCACGTAATAGATAACCGTATAAAGTAAAGAAAGGTCTGACCGAAATGAAAAAGCTTATGATCGGTAACGAGGCGGTTGCCCGCGGTCTCTATGAGGCAGGCGTTCGTCTCGTATCCAGCTATCCCGGTACCCCCAGTACCGAAATAACCGAATTTGCCGCAAAATACGATGAGATATACGCAGAGTGGGCTCCTAACGAAAAGGTAGCTCTTGAGGTCGCTCTCGGCGGTGCTATCGCCGGCGGCAGAACCTTCTGTGCCATGAAGCACGTGGGTCTCAACGTTGCGGCTGACCCCCTCTTCATTACCGCATATACCGGAATCAACGGCGGTATGGTCATCGGTGTTGCCGATGACCCCGGTATGCACTCCTCTCAGAATGAGCAGGACAGCCGCCACTATGCTATCGCCGCTAAGCTCCCTATGCTTGAGCCTTCAGACTCTGAGGAGTGCTGTGCATTTACCCGTGCGGCATACGAGCTTTCCGAACAGTTTGATACTCCCTTCGTTCTCCGCACCTCAACGAGAGTTGCTCACTCTCAGAGCATCGTTGACACCGCCGAGAGAAAGGAAGTTCCTCTCCGTGACTACGTAAAGGATGCGTCCAAGTACGTAATGATGCCTGCAAATGCAAAGGGCAGACACGTTGTGGTAGAGAAGAGACTTCTTGATCTGGCTGAGTTTGCAGAGACTACCGATCTTAACAGAACTGAGATCAACGGAACCGGTCTCGGTATCATCACCGCCGGCTCCTCCTACATATACGCCAAGGAATGCTTTGGCGACAGTGCATCCTACTTTAAGCTCGGTCTGGTCAATCCCATTCCTCTCAAGGCTCTCCGTGCATTTGCAGAGAAGTTTGAGAGAGTTATCGTTATCGAGGAGCTTGACCCCGTTCTTGAGACTCAGATCAAGGCGGCAGGTATCAAGAACGCTCTCGGCGGCGAGGTAGAGGGCAAGAATCTTCTTCCTCTTCTCGGCGAGTTCTCAAGCGAGCTTCTCCGTGAGAAGATCCTCGGTGAGAAGCCTGAGTACAGCGAGCTTTCAGACGTTAATATCCCTATGAGACCTCCGGCACTTTGCTCCGGCTGTCCTCACAGAGGTGTTTTCTACGTATTCAAGAAGCTTAAGCTTAACGTATTCGGTGATATCGGCTGCTACACTCTCGGTGCGGCTCATCCTCTCGGCGGTATGGACACCACTCTTTGTATGGGTGCATCCATCTCCGCTATCCACGGCTTTAACAAGATCAGAGGCAAGGAGAGCGAGTCCAAGTCTGTTGCGGTTATCGGCGACTCTACCTTTATGCATTCCGGTATGACCGGCCTTGCCAATATTACCTACAACACCGGTGTTTCCACCGTTGTAATAGTCGATAACTCTATCACCGGTATGACAGGACATCAGCAGAACCCCTGTACCGGTCTTACCCTTAAGAATCAGCCTACCTACGCCATTAGCCTTGAGGCAGTAGCTGAGGCCGCAGGTATTGCAAAGGAGCATATCAGAGTGGTAGATCCTTACGATATAGCCGCTCTTGAGACCGTTCTCCGTGAGGAGCTCTCGGCTGAGGTGCCCTCGGTAGTTATCTGCCGCCGTCCCTGCGCACTGCTCAAGTACGTAAAGTCTGCTCCTGCACTTAAGATAGATCCTGAGAAGTGCAGAGGCTGCCGTGCTTGTATGGCTATCGGCTGTCCCTCTATCTCTATGGTAGACGGCAAGGCTGTTATTGACAGCGCTCTTTGCACCGGCTGCGGTGTATGTACACATCTCTGCCGTTTCGGCGCTATCGGAGGTAACGATAATGACTAAGAATATTATGATAGTCGGTGTAGGCGGACAGGGTTCGCTCCTTGCGGCGAGAATTCTCGGCCGTGCCGCACTTGATGCAGGCTATGACGTAAAGGTATCCGAGGTACACGGTATGTCTCAGAGAGGCGGCTCGGTTGTTACCTACGTTAAATTCGGTGAAAAGATCTACTCCCCCATTATCTGCAAGGGTGAGGCAGACGTTATCCTTTCCTTTGAGCAGCTTGAGGCTGCAAGATGGCTCCCCTATCTTAAGAAGGGCGGCGTTATCGTCACCAGCGAGCAGAAGATCAACCCTATGCCGGTAATTACCGGTGCGGCTGAATATCCCTCTGACGTTATCGGTAAAATAAAGGATAAGGACGTTACCGTCATCAGTGCCAATACTCTTGACCTTGCCCGTGAGGCAGGCAGTGAGAAGGCATCCAACGTTGCTCTGATCGGTCTTGCTTCCGGTGTGATCGGCTTTGACGAGGAGAGCCTTAAGGCGGCTCTCAGAGCATCAGTCCCGGAAAAATTCCTTGAAATGAATCTCCGTGCCTTCGATCTTGGTGTCAAGGCCCGCGGTTAAAGCATATCCCCGTTCCATTTGATTTTATGGCGCCTGCG
>JAFQUL010000146.1 GCA_017408535.1 Clostridia bacterium | reverse complement strand
TGGTTTGGGACCATCTGATCCTCCTTGTCAAGTTGCTTATCGACCGGGTGGTAAAGGAATACAATGTTGATGAGGACAGAGTCAGCCTTACAGGGCTTTCTATGGGCGGCTTCGGAGCTTTTCAGCTTGCGTGCGTTTTCCCGGAGAGGTTTTCCGCCCTTGCGGTATGCTGCGGCGGAGGAATAGAGGGCTTTTCATGTTGTCTCGGAAAGATGCCGGTAAGACTGTATCACGGACTAAATGATGATGACGTTCCGCCTATCAGAGCCATTTCTCTCGAGAAAGCCCTGAAGGATGCCGGTAACCCGCCGGAAATGTTTCTCTACGAGGGCGTTAGCCACAACGTGTGGAATATTGCCTATGAGAAGACCGACTGTATAGAATGGCTTGCTTCTCAGGTGAGAAAATAAGGTCAGTAATATCCCCCAAGGCTTTGTACAGCCCTGGGGGATGCTTTTATATAGGCTCACTCTCGAGGGAGCTGTCGAGCGTCATTTGCGGAGCAAATAGCGAGACTGAGGGAGTATTACCAAGATAAATATAGATATAAGAAGCCAAGCGAAAAATGACTTCTTCCGTCACTCATACTATTACACTTATTGTTTCAAAAGTTATGTGGGATAAAGAATAATAGCGGAATATGCATAAAAATCGGGGGGGGTACTGTGTAATATGTGCATCTTTTTTTGCCTGTATTGACAATATATTGATAAAGGTGTATAATAAATAAGTTAACTTTAGGTATAAATTACATAATGTTTTTACCGAAAGTATGCATCACTTGAAAGGAAATAATACATCTATGAGAACAAACAAACGTATTTTTGCACTGTTGTTGGCGTGTCTGTTCTGCCTTGGCTCTCTTGCCGCTTGTTCCGGCGGTGGCGCACAGACAGATGTTACTACCGACCCTGCAGACACAACAGCACCCACAGATGACGGAAAATGGCCCGAGATAGAGGGTACCGTTATTTACGTAGACCCGGCTGCCGAAGATGGCGACGGCTCTGAGAATGCGCCCTTTAAGAGTATCTCCGAGGCACAGGCAAAGATCCGCGAAATGAAGAGCGGAGAAGGCCTGCCCGCGGGCGGTATTACCGTTCTTCTCGCGTCCGGCGAGTACTCCGCTATGGATACTGTTACCTTTACAGCAGAGGATTCCGGTACAGAGGCTTGCCCCATAACATATATGTCGGCTGAGAAGCACGGTGCTGTGTTTACCGGCGGTATCTCTCTTAGTGCAGCGGATTTTTCACCTATCAGCGATGAAGAAAAGGCTAAGCTTATCGATGATACCGCAAAGGACAAGGTGCTTAAGGCTGACCTGACAAAATACGGAGTAACTGCCGAAAACGTAGGTAGAATATACCCAATAGGACATGATGCGAGAGCTTCCGAATATCCCGGCGGCATCGGTACTCATCAGATAGAGCTGCTTATTAACGGAGAGAGAATGACGCTGTCCCGTTATCCTAACGAGTCGGCAGAGGATCCTTTCCTTGGTTCCTATATGAGAATTGATTGGAACGATGAAGAGACTCAGTTCTCTATTGCCGATGAATTCAAGGCAGACGTTGCTCTCAGAGCTGTCAATTGGGATAAGGAAGATCTTTGGATACTCAGCTTCCTCGGTTATGACTGGTCATCCGGTATTCTTCCCTTGGCTGACGTCAATACCGATGAAATGATCTTCACTCTTGGACATAAAAATCATTACGGACTCAGTGAAAACGGACGTTTCGCCGTTATCAATCTCTTTGCAGAGACCGACGTTCCCGGTGAGTATTACATAGACCGTGAGAATCTGGTTCTTTACGTTTATCCCACCGAAGATTTTGAAAACAGCTCTGTAATGCTTGCTCTTTCCGACAAAAATTTGATAGACATGAGCGGCGTTTCCTACGTTACCTTAAGCGGTCTCAGTGTAACCGCTACCAGAGCAAACGGTATGTCTGTTTCCGGTGACCACATTACAGTTGACGGTTGCAGGGTCTCCGGTATACGTACAAACGGTATAAATGCAAACGGTACCGATATTACTATCAGCAATAACGAAATATTTGATATAGGCTGTACTGCAGTATCTATCACGGGCGGAGATACAAACAAGCTTTCTCCCTCCGGCAACCGTGTCTATAATAACGAGATACACGACTGGTCAAATCTTACTCATTCTCAGGAATATGCCGTCAGAATAACCAGCGGATGCGGAACTGTAGTGTCCCATAACGAGATGTACGACGGACCTCATCAGGCGGTCAACTGGCACGGCGCAAACCACATAATGGAGTATAACAAGGTATATAACGTATGTACCGAGACAAGCGACTGCGGCGCTTTCTATTCCGGCCGCCGTCTTGACTGCTACGGAAATATCATTCGTTATAATTATATTCGCGACGTAGGCTCTGAGCTCGGCCAGGCCGTGGGAATATACTATGATGACGGTCTCGGAGGACAGACTGCGTACGGCAACGTTATAGCCAATACCTCCTGGTACGGTATTCTTGCATGCGGCCGTGACAATACTATCGAAAACAATCTGATAATCAACTGTAAGGACAGACCTCTCTCTGTCACCGCCCGTACCCGTTCCTTACCTAACAAATTTTATGAGCATGCCATTGAGCTGGCTGAGGACGTAGCTGAAATGCAGAAGAATCCCGAGTGGCTTGAAGCATTCCCCGGCTACGGTGATATTATTCCGTTGGTTGAAGGATACGATGG
>JAFQUL010000019.1 GCA_017408535.1 Clostridia bacterium | reverse complement strand
GTCGGCGGATAAAGGCGTCGTGTATGAGGTGAAGGATGGATCTGTTACAAGGCAATGGAATCTCACTTCCGGACTATATGAAACCATGTGTTTCAATGCTGATGAATCGGCTATATTTCTTCGTCCTCGATCTCATAATCACCGATATCGGAACCGGTTACCGACTCGTTTCGACTATGTTTTTCTTTTGCCCATACTGAATAACGGTTACGAGTGATCCGCCACACCCACGCTGAAAAATTCGTTGGGATAGTCCCCTTACTCAAAGCCGTAATTACTTGAAGCGAAATATCTTGTATTAGATCTTCAGCTTCAACACTGTTTCCTGTCTTCTTCAGGCAGAAATAAAACAACTTTTCCATATAGTTTTCGGTAAACCCATTGATAAGCCGATCACGTATTTCATCCGTTTTTTGCATTTCCCCGCCTCCTTTCACCCATATAGTGTGGCATTTTCCAATTTCCTGACAAGAATTCAAAAATTTTTTTGGTTTTCAATTAATTATATCATAATATACACTAAAAGAAAATTGATTACGATAAAGTTACAAGATTTGTTGAATATAAAGCAAAAGACAGCACAGTCTTTCGACCATACTGTCACTTTGTTTATCCTATTCGGTTTTGGGGTTTCTCTGCTGAGGACACCCTCCTTTCACGGCGGTGCTTTTGTTAACTGTATATTTTGTTTGTAAGACGAAGGTTATCGGCAATCATGGCAATAAACTCGGAATTGGTGGGCTTACCGCGGTTATTCTGTATGGTATATCCGAAATAAGAGTTAAGAGTATCAACGTCTCCTCTGTCCCAGGCGACCTCAATAGCGTGACGTATTGCTCTTTCTACCCTTGATGTAGTTGTGGAATATTTCTTTGCAACAGAGGGATAAAGAACCTTTGTGACAGAGTTGATAATATCGTTATCTCTTACTGTCATCATAATGGCGGTACGAAGATACTGATATCCCTTTATATGTGCAGGTACACCTATCTGGTGTATGATCTTGGTTATCTGTGCTTCTATATCCGCGTTACTCTGTGACGGTACCGGCGTCTTGGCAGTACTGTTTATACTCACACCTCTTGTCTCAGAGAGCGATCTGATATGATCGCAAAGGCTGGTGGGATCGTATGGCTTTAATATGCAGAGCGCTGCACCTGCAGACGATGCTTCAATAAAAATATGCTGGCTTGCAACAAGTGATACCACAATAAACTCCGGCTTTTTATCATTACCGTAAGATAAGGCCTGTGCACGGCGGATAACGCCTATACCGTCAAGCTTTGAAAGCCATACATCTGCGATAACTATATCCGGATGGTATCTCTCTATTTTCATCAAGGCTTCTTCCCCGTCAGACGCCTCGTCGATCATAGTATATCCGCCGAGAACAAGGGCCTCCCTGCACTTCTTTCTCTGCTCTTCATTTTCATCGGCAATCAGAATTTTTGTATTATGTTCCATTGTTTTCCTTCCCCGTAATCTGTATTTTTTGTAGCACAAATATAATACCATATTTTTCCATTTATTTCAAGATTTTGGCAGAAAACAATATAACCAATATTTTTAGGGCACAATTGGATAAATTTACCAATTGTGCCCTACTTGTGACTTTTTTCGATTATTTTTTGCAATGATGCTCAAACATACCCTTTATCGGGATGATAAATTTACCTTCATCGTTTCTCTTGAAGCCGATGACGAATTTGATACGCTCCTCTGTAGCATCGGTATCCTCCATATCGGCATATTCTGCACCGCAGCTCTCCATAAAGCTCATTACCGCACGTCCCATAATAAAGAGTGCTTCGGTATCCTCGGGGCGCTTACCGATGGGGGTAAGGTTATATATGTATCCGGTATTTTCCTTAAGACCGAACTGGCATAAACCGACCGCAAAGGTATTTACGTATGCGGCATAAGCAAGTGCGTCGGGAAGATATTTTGCACCGGCCTCATTACATAACTGCTCCTGAAGAGCCTTATCCTCAATGGGTTTGATCTCAAGCATTTTCATTTCCTCCGATTTTTGCTGTTTTTCTTAAATATTCGATCTCGGCATCACTTAAATAACGGTATTTACCCTTTTCAAGATCACCGAGAGTGATATCTCCTATTGCGACCCGTTTGAGCCGTCTGATCTTTATTCCTACCGCATCACACATTTTTCTGATCTGCCTGTTGCGTCCTTCATAAAGATGCATTTCAATAACCGCGCTGCCGGGACTGCGGCTTATTATTTCACTTTTTACCGGCAAAAGTGAGTACCCGTCAATCGTCATAGGTGCTCTGAGAGCATTCATACGGCTATCCGACGGTACTCCCTCGGTGGTGACGTGATATATCTTGGCAACCCCGTGACGCGGATGTGTAAGAGCATTTGCAAGCTCACCGTCATTGGTAAGGAGCAATAGCCCTTCAGAATACATATCCAGCCGTCCAACCGGATATACCCGCTCACTCAAGTCTCCGAGAAGCTCTGTTACGCATTTGCGTCCTCTGTCATCAGACAGAGATGTTATGAAGCCGCGAGGCTTATTGAGCATAATGCATATTTTCTTTTCCCCGCCCGGCATAATTACTGCTTTACCGTTATATTCCACGGTATCGACCCCCGGGGTAACAGTCTGTCCGACTGTAGCAACTTCTCCGTTCACCCTGACCCTGCCGTCAGCTATCTCCTTCTCCGCACGGCGGCGGGACATTATGCCACAATCGGTAAAATATTTTTGCAGTCTTATTTTTTCCATTACATATTCCGTTATTTTATCTTCTGAAGAGTGAAAGTATATATTCCCAGAAGTTCATTTTCTTCACAGAAGTAACCTCCTCCTCTGCGACTATATCCACCGCACAGAGAAAGCGATCACCGTCATAGTAGCATACACGGCCAACTGTATCTCCGACAGATATCGGAGCATAGTAAAACCGTTTTAGTTCGACTACTTTTCTAATCTTTCTGTCTGCTTTCTCGACAACAACCGAGATGTCCTCTCTGTTACTTGCACGGAAAAAGCTCTTATCGCCGCTTACAGAAGGAAGCTCAAAGCACTCCTCCCCCGCACGGCAAAGGGTCAGCTTTTCAAATAATTTGAAGCCGAGATCGAGCATTTCTCTGTGATCGTTCCAGTCGTCCGGAGCGTTCAGCGTTACCGAAACGAGGGTAACACCGTCACGTTCAGCCGATGACACGAGACAGCGTCCGCTTTTTCTTGTAAATCCTGTCTTAACTCCGATAGCACCGTCATAGCTGCGCAGGAGCCTGTTATGATTAAGAAGCACCCGTGAGCCTTCATTATCACGCAACGGGATCACCCTCTTATAGGTAGAAACGATCTCTCTGAAGCAATCATTTCTGAGAGCATAGGCAGACAGACAGGCAAGATCGTAGGCTGTTGTATAATGCTGTTCCGAATCAAGACCGTGGGGATTCTCAAAATGAGTGTCCTCAAGTCCGATCTCCTCCGCCTTCAGATTCATAAGACGGGCAAATTCTTCAACCGTTCCTGCTGTTGAGATAGCTATTGCTGCCGCGGCATCGTTAGCGCTTTCAAGCATGAGAGCATATATAAGATCACGCATAGACAGCTTTTCACCGGGATAGAGATATATTGACGATCCCTCTACCCCTACTGCTTTTTCCGAGACAGAGACTATTCTGTCAAGATCACCGCACTCAATTGCAACAAGCGCCGTCATTATCTTTGTGGTGCTTGCCATCGGCATTCTGCTGTATGCATTCTTCTCGTATATTACCCTGCCGCCTGAGACTTCAATAAGAACAGCGGATTCTGCACTGACATTTATACCGTCAGCCGCAAGTATATTTACTGAGGAAGAAAAAAGCAGAAGTACACCGGCAAATAATAACAGAACGGTTGTAACTCTCTTGATCAAGAACAATGCGCCCCCTTCAAATGATAAGCTTACATCATCTATATGCAAAGGGACACGCTTTATTCCGGAGTATATACTGTCTTACTCAGCCTTCTCCTCGTCCTGATCCTTCTTCTTTGAGAAGATCCCCTTTATCTTTTCGATGATCTCGGGAGAACGCTCAACAAGATCCGCGATCTGACCGATAGGATCACGGTCAGAGCCGCCGCCGGATACCGGAGCTGAATTAACACTGAGCATTTCAACGTTACCGTCAGCCTTTACGACAAGAAAGCCGATAGGAGATACGGAAACACCGCTTCCGGCTCCGCCGCCCAGCTTCTGAGCGTTGTTATTTATATCCATACCGCCGGTAACGATGCCTACAGAAACTTTAGACACGGGAATGATTGTTGTTCCGTTGTCTGTAGCTATAGGAGTACCGATTACGGTATCTGCACCAAGGGAGCTGCTGATCTCGTCAAGTGAGGATCGGATAATATCGCTTAATGTTTTGTTGTTATCTGACATTTTCTCATTTTCCTTTCACTGATTCACTATTTTCATCAGCCGGAGAGCCTCCGACTGTTTTTTTATTTTTAAGATATCTGTATGCAGTTTTTATAAGTATCTTTATAAGCTGACCTACCCTCAGCGAAAATGTAACATTTATATCCGCATAAAATTTTTCTCTGAGAAAATCCGCTCTCACAGATACATAAGAGTTCTTCTCGTATTTTACCGTGGTTATTTTATCAAAAATTGCAAGAATATATGAAACAGCCTGGTACACAGCACCGTAAACTATCGCGGTCTTGGCGACATCATCCGTTGCAACAACGATATCAAGCCGTGCCACCTCCACCCTCAGATAGCCAAAAAATGACCCCACCAAAGCAGAAACTATCTCCTTGACTGTAGATACAAGAGTCAGTATATCTGAAAATGTGTATTTTTTCTTCTTTTTTCTGTCGCCGGCAGCTGTCTTTTTTTCTTCCTTCTTTGCTTTTTTCAGCGCCTTTTTTTCCGCTTTTTTTCTGGCTTTGAGCCGCCGCTTTTCAATTTTTTTCTTTGTATAGTCTTTTACGTTAATTTCAGACAAAGACCTAGGGTGAAGATCAAACTTCAGAAACAGTATCTTCAGCGTGACCGAAAGATCGCCGTTATATGTGAGGACGATCTTTGCCCTTATAAACATTATAAGAGTTATAAGCAGGATTATCGCCGCAAGAATAAGCAAAATTATCCATCCGACTCCCAAAGGCAGGTCACCTCCCCATTATATTATAAAAATTATAAAAGATTAGTTTTCTGATGAAGCTTCGGCTGCCGCCTCTGCGTCACCGCTCTCATCTGAAGACGGCATCTCGGAAATAACGTCGGGAAGCTCGTCAAGAGACGATAAACCAAAGCATCGGAGGAAATCGTCTGTTGTTCTGTACAGCATAGGTCTTCCCGGAGCATCGAGACGGCCGCAGGCCTCAATAAGTCCCTTCTCTGTCAGTGAATTTATAGCGTAAGCAGAATCAACACCGCGGATAGTATCAACGTATGCTCTTGTTACAGGCTGATTGTATGCAACTGTTGCAAGGACCTCAAGAGATGATGCGGACAGATTACCGCCCCGCTTGATGCCAAGAGCTTCCTTTATTTGCGAGGAGTAGCACTCCTTTGTGCATAGCTGTGCACTGTCAGGGAGTGGAAGCAACATAATACCGCGGGAGGATTCCTCGCCGTATTCTTCCGCCATGTTTTTTACAAGTGACTTGACCTTCCCCTCAGTCATATGCAGTACCTGGCCAAGCTTACTGTAGCTAACGGGATAGCCTGCGGCAAAAAGCACCGCTTCTATGATCATTGCCGCTTCTTCATCACTGTATTCAATTACATCGGACACCGGAGGCACAGATACCTCCTCAGGTGTCTGTGCGGTGAGTATCTCGTTATTTTCCGTCATATTCATCTCCATAAGAATATCCGTCACCTATTTCTTCAATATTTTTCGCCTCAAGTATAACATCCTCACCGTTTGACGTATCGGTTTCCTCAGAGATACCTATACTGCCGATTTTTATAAGCTCGAGTATGGCAATAAAGGTAGCTATGACCTCAGACTTTGACTCAGCCCCGTAGAAAAGCTCGGTGAATCTGAGCCTGTTTTTCTTCAGGAAAGCGTTTTTAACGTGGTCTATCTTAAGAGCGACGGGAACGATCTGCTTTTTTATAATAGGATTAATAGCGGTTCGTCCCTCATTTTCTCCCGGCTTGACATTTGCGAGAACACGCTTCATTGCCGCAAAAAGCTTGTCTACGCTCTGGTTAGGAAGGACAGAGTTATCGGGCGGTATCTCATCTGTATCCTTGACGAATCTGCCGCTGTAAACACCGTAATACTCCGAAAACACCGGTGCAGCAGCCTTGATACGCTGATACTCAATAAGTGCCGCGGCAAGGGCTGCTCTCGGGTCCTCCTCCTCTTCCTCGGGTCCGGGAAGAAGCATTCTCGTCTTAATAAGCACAAGCTCACTTGCAAGCACCAGGAATTCGGATGCGATTTCCATATCCATTTCCTTGCAATGTTCAAGATAATCAAGATACTGATCACATATCATAGCTATCGGGATATCCTCGATGCTGACCTTGTTTTTAATGATCAGAGTAAGCAGGAGATCAAGCGGTCCCTCAAACTGATCTATTCTGTATGTCAGTGATTCCATTTGTTTCCTGCCTTTCGTTTAGTGATTAATGTAACACAAATTATAAAAAAGGTATAAAGCCTATCAGCCGGAACATTCCGTTAATTATATGAAGAGATGCAGTACCGAGCGCCGTGCCAAGGATACTGAAGCCCAGCACACGGTCAATAACATAGTTGTCGACAATGATAAAGAGAAAGAAGCCGAGCATTATCTTTCTTTCGTATTTCATTACCGCAAAATACTGTTTTGGAGGAAGAAAGCTGAAAAGTATACGTGACCCGTCAAGAGGTGGGACAGGTATAAAATTAAATACTGCAAATACGATATTTATCTGAGCGGAGATAAAGAGAAAATAGTTAACGATATTTGCTACCTCCGCACCGGGGAGAAGAACAGGAGCTGCGCTGTTAAATCTGACCGATACAGAAAACGCAAGCAAAAACACAAAACCCAAAAGAATATTCGACACAGGGCCTGCAAGAGCACTGACCGCCATTCCGGTCTTAGGCTTCTTGAAGTTTCTCGCATTTATAGGAACCGGCTTTGCCCAACCGAAATGGAAAAACACCATACAGATAAAGCCTATGGGATCAAGGTGTCTGATAGGATTAAGGGTAAGCCTGCCCATTCTCTTTGCAGTGTCATCTCCCAGCCAATATGCAACGAGACCGTGACACAGCTCGTGAAATGTAAGTGCAAGCAAGACAGCGGGTACTGTCAAAAGATAGTTAAACAGTTCAAAAACAAAGTCGCTCAATTAATAAACCTCCGAAATTTCCGATTTATACGTCGTTTCTTATAAGGTCCTCGAACGTTTCTCTCTTTATTGCCACCCTCGGTACTCCGTCCTTGATGATAATCATAGGAGGTCTGGGGATCTTGTTATAGTTTGATGCCATTGAATGATTATATGCACCGGTAACGAGTACTGCGAGAATATCTCCTCTCTCTGCTCGCTGAAGCATAATATCCTCAGCTATAAGATCGCCGCTTTCACAGCAGCGTCCCGCAACAGTACATTTTACAGTTCTTTCCTCGTCTGCTCTGTTGGCAACAAGGATAGTATACTGGGAATTATAAAGTGCATATCTGGGGTTATCCGGCATACCGCCGTCGATCGATACATAGCTCTTATAACCGGTAATATTCTTAAAGGAGCCAACGGTGTAAAGAGTAACGCCCGCCGCCGCAACGATGGATCTGCCGGGTTCAAGAATGATCCTCGGCATCTTAAGTCCAAATGAGTTGCCGGTCTCCCTGAGTCTGTCAGCCATACGCCTGATGCAGTCCTCATAGTCGATAACAGGATCGGTATCTACGTAAGGAACGCCGAGACCACCGCCGAGATTGAGCTCCTCAAGCTCGATCCCCGTTTCATCCTTGATATCCTTGATGAAGCGGAACATTATGTCAGCCGCAGAAACAAAGGGGTCGATATCAAATATCTGCGAGCCGATATGACAATGCACACCCGCAAAATGAAGATTCGTACATTCTGCCGCCGCTTTGACCATTTCCATAGCCTGACCGGTCTCGATCGCAGTACCGAATTTTGAATCAACACTTCCGGTAACCACCTTGCGGTGAGTGTGTGGGTCAATACCGGGGGAAATGCGGAGAAGGATCTTCTGTATCTTTCCTCTCTTCCCTGCTGCCGCATCAAGAGCAACAAGCTCCTCACGGTTATCCACGACAAAACAGCCGACACCTGCATCAAGAGCCATTTCTATATCTGCATCCGTCTTATTGTTACCGTGAAAATATGCCCTCTCCATGGGATATCCCGCTTTGTAGGCAGTATATATCTCACCGGGGGAAACACAGTCGATCCCCATTCCCTCAGAGGCAACTATTCTGTATATCTCGGTAAAGGAGAGCGCCTTACTTGCAAATAAAGGGAAAGAGTCCTCACCGAAATACTTTTTCATAGAATCAATATATGTCCGACAGTTCTCACGCACAGTATTCTCATCGAGGATGTACGCAGGAGTGCCGAACTCACGGGCAAGCTCTACCGTATCAACGCCGGATACAGTAAGATGCCCCTTTTCATTTATGCCAAGACATTTTGCTATCATTGATCGTCCGGATTCCTTTCTGATATATTATTATATGATCTGTGTCAGATCTGAGCGTGCCTGATGATCTCATTCCAGAGTTCATCTCTACCGACACCCGAGGATGAAGAAAAAGGTATAACGAGTGTTCCCGCACCTTCCTCGATCCTGCTGATATTATTTTTCTTTTCGGTGGCATTCAGCTTGTCCACCTTGGTTGCAACAACGATATACGGAAGACGGCAATCGCGAAGATAAGCTATCATATCTGCATCGTTTGCGGTTATCCCTACACGGCTGTCTACCAGCTGAACCACAAGCTTAAGCAGATCGATGTTGTGATTCTTTGTAAAATATCCGTCTGTAAGCTCTGACCACTTTTTCTGTTCCTCGTATGTTCTCTTGGCATATCCGTAGCCGGGGAGGTCTACAAGAAACAGCTTTGAATCAACGTCATAAAAATTGACCGTTATGGTCTTGCCCGGTGTACCGCTGACACGTGCAAGAGACTTTCTTGAAAGCAATGTGTTCACAAGAGAACTCTTTCCGACGTTGGATCTGCCGGAGAAAGCTATCTGCGGAACAGTAGCAGTGGGAAATTGCTTTGACAGTCCCGCACTTACCGCAAGGCGGACATTTTGGGTATTTATCTTCATCAAAAAGACCTCTTTACTGTTTTTTACTCTCTTGCCGCATCTGCAGACCTGCCGGCAGAGGAAATATATACGGGGATGTCCTCTTTAGTCTCACCGTCAGCAGCTCTGTCAAGAGAGATAGGTGACTCAGACGGCTGATCGCTCAAAGCTGACGCAAGAACATCATCTATCTTAGTACAGGTGATAAACTCAACGTTTTCTCTCACCTCGCGGTCCACCTCCTCGATAACGTCAGGAAGATTGTCCTTTGGTATAAGAATAGTTCTGATGCCTGCCGCATAAGCAGCCATTGATTTTTCACGCAGACCGCCAATTGCAAGCACATTACCGCGGAGAGTGATCTCACCGGTCATAGCAACGTCACGGCGTACCTTGCGGCCGGACAGCGCGCTGACAAGTGCGGTAGTTATAGAAACACCTGCAGAAGGACCGTCCTTGGGAACGGCACCCTCCGGAACGTGGATATGTATATCCTTTGTTTTGTAGAAATCGTGTTCGATTCCAAGTATATCGGTTCTCGCACGGATGTAGGTAACCGCCGCCTTTGCAGACTCCTTCATAACGTCACCGAGTGAACCGGTAAGCTCAAGTTTACCGGAGCCGTCAAGGATCTCTGCCTCGATCTTAAGAACGTCGCCGCCCACACCGGTATAAGCAAGGCCGTTTACCTCGCCCACAACGTCCTCATCTGCCATACGGTCGGGGATAACTCTGCGTGCGCCGAGATATTCCTTAATATCACCGGCATCAATAACAATGCGCTTATTTCCGCTCTCAACCAGCTTTCTTGCCGCCTTACGGCAGA
This sequence comes from Clostridia bacterium, assembly GCA_017408535.1. Classification (GTDB taxonomy): domain Bacteria; phylum Bacillota; class Clostridia; order Oscillospirales; family CAG-272; genus RGIG2161. The sequence continues at coordinate 6,075 of JAFQUL010000019.1, read as the reverse complement.
GAGAGGCGATCTCACGCTCAAGATTTCTTACACCGGCTTCACGGGTATAGTAGTTTATCAGCTCAATAACGGCATCCTCAGTGATCTTAAGCTGTCTTAAGCTAAGACCGTGACGCTTAGCCTGCTTTGCGATGAGATGGTTTTTGGCAATGGAAACCTTCTCTGACCTGGTATAGGATTTCATCTCTATGATCTCCATACGGTCAATAAGAGGAGTGGGAACGGTATCAAGAGTGTTTGCGGTAGCAATAAATATACACTCTGAAAGATCAATCGGAAGCTCCATAAAATGATCTCTGAAGGACTTATTCTGCTCACCGTCAAGCACTTCAAGGAGTGCTGATGCAGGATCGCCGTGGGAATCCCTTGACATCTTGTCTATCTCATCCAGAAGTATAAGCGGATTTCTGACGCCTGCCTTGGTTATAGCCTCAGCAATACGGCCGGGCATAGAGCCTATATACGTCTTTCTGTGACCGCGTATATCGGCCTCGTCCCTTACACCACCGAGAGAAACTCTCACATACTTACGCTTAAGTGCTCTGGCAATAGATGCCGCAACAGAGGTCTTACCCACACCGGGCGCACCCACAAGACAGAGCGTCTGATTTTTAAGCTCAGGTGCATTCTGGCGTACCGCTATATATTCAAGTATTCTTTCCTTGACCTTTTCTATTCCGTCGTGGTCAGCATCAAGTATCTTCTTTGCGGCAGCTATATCCGTTCTGTCCTTAGACGTCTTCTTCCAGGGAAACTCAAGACAGGTATCGATATAATTTCTGATGACAGAACTTTCAGAGGATGCATAAGGCATCTTTGACATTTTTGCCAGCTCCTTAAGGAGCTTTGACTCTACCTCTTCAGGAAGATTTGCGGCGTAAATGTTATCGCTGTACTCGTCGATCTCGTTAAACCCGTATTCGCCAAGCTCAGTCTGAATGACCTTGAGCTGTTCTCTGAGGTAATAGTCCTTCTGTGACTGATCAAGCTGAGCACGTACCTTTTTATGAATATCCATTTCAATGCGGAGAAGATCAGTCTCCTGCTCCATTACAACTGCCAGCTTTTCAAGACGGCGGATAGGATCAAACTCCTCAAGGATGTACTGCTTGTCCTCAAATTTAACAAGAACACCTGAAGCAACGAAGTCTGCGTAAAGGCCGGGGTTCTTTATAGCCTTGGCAGCAAGACCGAGATCGGCAGACAAAGCGGGCATATTCTTAAGCTGTTCTTCAAGGATCTTCTGTGTTTCGCGTATAAGCGCCTCGCCCTTTATTCCGCCGTTGTCATCTACGCTTACAGTCTTGGAAAGCACGTCGGCAATAAAATATTTACCGACCTTGACGATATTCATAACAGAGGCACGGCAAAGTCCGTCAACGATTATTCTGACGGTACCCTCCGGAGTCTTGATAGACTGCTTGATCTTAGCAACCGTTCCTATATCGTACATTCCCTCCGGAGAAGGTCTCTCCATACCAATATCCCTCTGAGTAAGAAGAAATACATAGCTGTCCGCTTTTCCTGCTGCTGATGCCGCGGCAATAGACTCATCGCGGACAAGCTCAAAGCTGACGGGAATAGAAGGAAATGCAACTATTCCCCTGAGTGGGATCATAGGTAAAGTTAATTTTTCTGCTTTTTCAATATATCTTGCCATTTATATCATAGAAGCGGTCAAGCCGCTCTCCTTTCAATTCCTGTTAATAAAAAACACTAATTCATATTATTATAACATATCTTCACTTCTTTTTCTATAGGAAAGCTTCAAAATTATTATTTTTTTAATAAAAAAAGAGGGGAAATCCCCCGAGAAAAGAAGAAAGCACAACAGGAAGGCTTCATACGGCGAGCTGATATCATGAGATTGATATTCCGCATACGAAACGAGCTGTTGTGCTGCAGCGTATAGAACCGACGCAAACTATTGTCCGCGTCGGACGTAGGGATATTATACCTCTTTTTTGTCGTTCTGTAAATATTGAAAACTGACGATTTTTATTATTTTTTTTTGTACTTTTTGCCGTTTTTAACTTATTTTGAAAAAAGGGGTTGACTTTTCCCGAAAGCTGTGAACTGCCTTTATCTTTAGGCATTTCTCCATTTTCAGTATAAAATCTGCCATTTTTTTACAAATTTCTCCCACCCGGGATATCCGCTGTCTTGTTGATTTATTCATATTTTTTGTGTAAAATATAGAAAATAAAAACTTGGAGGTGCCGGTCTGATGAGAAGGCTTGCTGTTGCTTTTTTCTTATTGCTTGCGGTCCTGTTACTGTTTTCCTGCAGTCCCACAATGAACGAAAACAATGTAAATAACCATACATCAGACTACACTCCGAGAGCCCGGATCATTAGTGCACATGACGCTCTGAGAAACAGAGTATCGGAAATAATATCAAAGTCTCTCCCTGCTGATAAAAAAGATATATCTTCACTTCTCTTCGGGGCACACAGCCAGAGCAATATGGTGCTCGATATCTCTCGCCTGGCCCTGTTAAAGAACGAGATAATAAAGCCGACAGCTCCTCTGCGCATAACTCTTGACACGATAAAAGACAGAGAAACTGCCGGCACGCAGTCTACAATAACACTAAACTACAGCGACGAGTCGCTTGCATTTGTTAATTACAGTACTGAAAACGGTAACGAGCTTCTTATTCCCGCACTTACCGAAGCTGTTCTTTTAGACAAAGACGCTTTATCGTTCGATGCTTTGTCAAAAGATATCTATCTGATGTTATCATCCGAGGAAACAGACAATGCTAATTTTAATGTAGAAAGAACGAACTACAGAAAAGGAAGCACCAACTACCATTCTGTTACAGCGGTATCTCTTAATACGGGCATCTACCACAGTATTATCACCTCTGTTACCGCCTATTTTGATAACGACTCACCCTTTGCCCTGTCCTATACCACATTCAGCGGCATCACCGTCGATTTTTTCTTTCCGGAAATGGAAGATGATACCGACAAGCTTTGTGTATCGGCAGAAAAATGCACCACAGACGGTAGTGCTTTTGAAAAAATATTCTATCTGTCCTTTACACAAAAAAAGTTAAATACATCTGACACAAGCGGACACATATATATCAGCGCAGATACAGAGGCACTAAGTCACCTTGGCATAAGTATCCCTGGCGAAATAACCGAAGTAAAAATCGATTCTGTCTTTGATACAGAGTTATCCGGTGCAAGAAGTAACTGTATGACGATAAATCATATCGAATATACTGTACATGGTATAAAAAGCTCACATGATATGCCGATTCATATTCTGTCGGAGTTCAAAAACGGTTCTCTGTCATCCACTGTCCACTTCAGATATTCAGGAGAAGAGCTGACAGCATTTGAAGGAACTCTCACTGTAAACACGTCTGTTTCAACACCTCACACTGTAATATCGCGTGTTCCTTTAGACAACGTAAAAGACGCATCTGTCAGTTCAGAGAAAAATGAGTATATTTTAAGTGCTGAGGCTGCTTTTTTTGGTAAATATCCAAAGATATCTTCACTGCTTCCGTATGATGCGCAGAAGAATGATGGACCCGGTCTGTCTATAATATCCGCTTTTTCACCGGAAACTGACAGAAAATTCATTTTATACTATGACGGCAGCGGAGAGTACAACGGATATGAGATAACAGATATACTGTATGAGTATAGAGACGATAAGCTTGTTTCTACCGATAGCAGCGGGACAATAGAGATCTTAGTAACATCAGAGGATACCGGATACGATATTGCTCCGGACACTTCCTTTGTTATAACCGATAATAATGGCAATATTCTCTCCAAAAGCGAAGGCGAGAAAGGGACTCTCACCGTGGGAGTTATATTGAAGGTCATATCCGATGACGGGAACGGTTCTGCGGTAATCGACCTTTTATACTCAGACGGTACCAGCGCACTCTCGGGCGCAAAGGTAAGCTACGGTGGCGGTAAGGCAAGCTTTACTTATTCAGGAAAAACCTTTACCTTTGTTTACACAATGGAATAAAAAGACACTCGCACAGCAAAATCGGGCTATGCGAGTGTCTTTTTATACTTTGTTTTTTGTTCTAAGAATCCTTATAAAAGCGGATATATATATGACTGTAAGATACAGAAAAGCAACAGGCACTATGACGTTACCGACAGCGGTAAACAAGGTGTTGCCTGAACGGAATTCTATCTCTCCCAGGGAATAACCTACAGCATCTGCGGGAAGCTGATCCGTCACCCTTCCCTTGTGGTCAATTATCGCTGAAATTCCGGTATTTGCCGCACGGACAAGATATCTGCCGTTTTCAATAGATCTCAGCACCGAATGGCCGAGATGAAGGTACAGCTCGGGAGACCGTTCAAACCACGAATCATCGGTGGAAACGGAAAGCAGCTCTGCACCGTCTCTGACACTTTCAAGCGCAAGAGTATTATAAACCGAATCATAGCATACAAGCGATCCTATCTTGCCGTAAACGGTATCATGAAGAGCACTGTCCTCACCTCTTCCGCCGTCTGATGCAAGCATACTTATCTCGGTCAAAGCAGGGAATACCGTCTCAATAAAAGGACGCATGGGTACGTATTCGCCAAAAGGCACAAGCTTACGTTTTATATACTGATCTTCTCCTACCGTACCGTCCGGATTTACCGAATAAATAGCATTTCCCGATGCATAGGATCCGTCACTGTGCTCTATTCTGTAATACCCTCCGAGAAGAATGGTTATGCCTCTGTTTTCCGCTATTTCCGCAAAAGGTGAAAAGCGAGAGGGATTAACATTAAAATACGCAGGAACAGCGCTTTCAGACAGAACTACAAGCTCAGCCCCGTCATCTGCAGCATCATTTATCAGGTCAAGATACACCTCTTTTATATCTGCGTATTCCATGTTCCATTTTTCATCAATTGATGAAATATTGCCCTGAACTGCGGCGGCAGTAACTGTGTTTTCCGCTTCACTTGAGGGGATAAATAAACGTACAGCGCCAAACCCGATATTAAGGAGAAAAACCGCAAGTGCCGCAGAAGCAAACACTCTTCTCTTTTCTTTTGTAATAAAGGCAAAGGCGGCAAACGCTCCGACCAAAGCCATAAGAAAGTCTACGAAAAGAGTTCCGAAAAGAGATGCACTCTGCACAGCAGGAAGCATATACTGCTGACCCACCGCCAGCCAGACAAATGGCACTCCTATCCAGGTAAGAGTCTGTATCCACTCAAATATTATCCAGAGGCAGGGGAATGAAACAAGTGCAAACCATACCGGCATCCCGCTCTGCCGCACCTTGCGTGAAATATATACGAAAAGCGGACCGATAAAAGAAAACGGAAGAGAAAACAAAACAGCCATCGCCAAAAGGCCAAAGGTAAGCACGCAGGCAGAAAACAGCGGAGTAACCCCGGCATACTCCATTGGATACATATAAAGTATCCAGTAAAAGCCGCAAAGATAAAAAGGGTAAAAAAAGCAGTATGCCACCGCATATGCACGGCGCATAGAACATTTCCCATCCGAGTCCGCGTGAAAGAGCGCCAAAACAAGGAAAGCCGATGCGATCCAGCCAAGAAACCACAGCTCTTTTACCATAAAGGGCAGGCCGCAAAGAATTCCGCCGGCGGCAGATATCAGCTTAGTGATCCTCAGCTTTCTTTTTGAAAAGGAGGTGCCTATGTTTTCCATTATGCATTCCCTTCTTCAAACTCTTTTAAGAACCAGATATTGTCGGTTGACACCTTTATTTCTTTACCTGACAGATAAGACAGAGGCCCGTCAATATCCTTAAACCGCAGGCGGTAGGAATAAAGAGCCTGATATTTATAGCCGGATGCCCGGTCGGTACGGTTAATGCCGTATTTTCCGTCACCGAGAAGAGGATGACCGATGTAGGCCATATGTGCTCTTATCTGATGGGTACGGCCGGTAACAAGATCTATTTCAAGGAGTGACAGGCCGTTTTTCGTTTTAAGCTTCTTATAAACGGTAATTATATTTTTACTTCCGGGCAGAGGCTGTTCTGTAACGGTTACAAGATTGTCTCTTGAATTTTTACGCAGATAACCGCTTAGTCTGTCTCCCGACTTTTTTAC
>JAFQUL010000145.1 GCA_017408535.1 Clostridia bacterium | reverse complement strand
CCGTCTTTTTTGCCGATCATAAGAGGAGTCCTGCCGTAAAGATCTCTTGCGGCATATATTCCCTCTGATGTCATTACCAGCATTGACATAGAACCGTCGATCTTTTTCTGAGCCGCTCTGATACCGGTAGGAATATCCTTTTCACGTGTTATAAGAGTTGCAACAAGCTCTGTAGCATTTATCTCACCCTTGCTCATTTCAAGGAATGTTGCATTTCCCGTTTCAAACAGCTCATTTACAAGCTCTTCAACATTATTTATCCTACCGACGGTGGTTATTGCAAAATTACCGAAGTGAGCTCTTACCATAAGAGGCTGGGGCTCTGTATCGGAAATACAGCCTATACCTATAGTACCGCTCATTTCTTCTATATCTCTCTCAAACTTAGTTCTGAAGGGAGAATTGGATATATTGTGAATAGCTCTCTGGAACTTGCCGTCTTCACAAAGAACCATACCGCCTCTCTTTGTGCCGAGATGGGAATGGTAGTCAACACCAAAGAACAAGTCAAGGGAACAATCCTCTCTTGATGCTACGCCGAATATTCCGCCCATTTATTTTTTCCTTTCAGTATTGTATAGTACTATATAATATTATAGACCACATATTTTCCCCTGTCAAGAATCGTCTTGACGAACTTCAAAAGAAACAGATAGAAAAATCTTTACTTTTTAACCGAAACGTTACAGTAGGGTGTACCGATAAAGCCCACCTGCTTAAAATCCTCGGGGTTATGTCTTATTATGTAGTCAATGTAACTTTCTATCATGCGTGCGGTAAGAACGTATCCCATGGGGTTAAGATGGTTGCTCATATAGTACTTATTCTTAAACTCCTTGTCGTGTGCGGGAGAATAGGTATAAAGATCCACAAGATAACAGTTGTCAAACACTTCGCACATTTTTTCGAGAAGATCGCGTACTTCCTTTTTTTGTGCATTTTTAGAAGTGTCATTATCAAGAGGCATAGTAACAAGAAAGAACTTCCCGTCAGGCTGGATCTCCTTGTATCGCTGGATCAGTCTTGCGTAATTGCCTGCAAAAGTATTGGCATTTTTGTTATAGTCATCGATAACGATATCCTCAACTGTACCTATAGGCTGCCCCTGATTCAAAACGTCGTTTACACCCATGGCGATAATATATGCCTGAGCCGCCTTATCCTTGTTAAAATAACCGCGGCTCTCAGCAAAGCATTCATTATAGAAGCTTGCGGTCATTCCGCCGGCAGAAAAGTTATATACTTCGCTTCCGCAGGAGCGTGCAATATGCTGTCCCCAGGAAAACTCAAACATATCGTGGTATCCTACGTTTCCGTTTTCGTCAAGTGACTCGAACTCACCGGAAGAAAGGCTGTCACCTATGCAGGCAATAGTTCTGAATATTGCACACATACCTCCGTCAGTTACTATTCTGTCAAGAGGCTTTTCATTTTCATCAATAGCTATATATTCGTAAATATTCATTATCTCATTCCCTTTCTTTTGATTATTCTGCCTGTATCAGATAATAAACGGTAGGACATTTTTCGCCGAGTGTGAAGCTGAACCACCCGTCAGCCTCATACTTGATCGGGACAGTACCAAGGAATACGCCCTCAGCATTTACCGCCCAAATGATAAGATTCTTTCTCGGATTCTTTATTCTGATATCCGCCTCAATAACCTCACATACGATAGGTGCTGTACCGAAATCATCCATCTGCATAAACGGAGGAAGATCCTCTTCTGTCTGTTCGGGGGCCACAGACATTTTCATACCGGTATTCTCCGCTCTTCCCACGGTAGTAATGAGTATAGAATCAGAGTTTGATATATCAAGGTCGCTGTTAAGAGAGCTTGCGGCAATTACCGCATAGTCATTCTTACATGTGATCTCCATTCCGTCAAGAGTTATCTTTCCCTGAGCGTCAAGCCGGCCGTAAGCACATTTTGTCATAGGAGTATCGATGGTACCGTATTTTTTCTCCCAGCTTCTGTACATTTCACCGGTGTCAGAGGTTATCTCTCCGCGGTCTATGTCAACAAGGGGCACATCATCGGGTACGGTGTTCTCAAACTCTCCGTAATAATCCACACCGATCTGCGACAGCTCTGTAGCGGCGATAAATGCCTTTTTCTTAGGCAGCGACAGAGACTCACCCGGTGCCTGATCGTTATCCTGCTCAAGCTCGCCCACTCCAACGATTATCCTGTTGTTCGCAGGGCTAACGTCGCCGCGGCGGGTTATAAGAGATGCGTGATAGAAGAGGCCAAACTTTGCAGGGTCGTTCCAGGTAGAGAATATTCCCTCTCTGTAGCCCACGTTACCAATAGTATCTCCGCTTATCTCCTTGCCGAGAATGTGCATATGCTCGAGATTTGAGGTATAAGCGTAGGTATGTATAGTATATCCTGCCCAGTTCTGCAGCTGTCCCACCGCCGCCATGAGCATCGGGCTTTCAGCGCGATACATATTGGGGAAGGTAAGATCCCACTCAGAGGTGAACATAGGTTTACCGAATCGGCGCATTCTTGCATTACGCATAGCACCCCACTCAGGCTGCTCGTGAAGGCTGAGGTCCCTTGAATAACGTCTGCCGGGACTCCAGTTCATAAAACGCACGTTAAGATGCGAGTCGGCAAAATCGCCTATATGCTGGGCGGCCTTGCACTGGACGTATTTCCACGAGAAGTTGGGACCGGTACAGGGTATCTTAACGCCCAGCTCTCTCATATAATCGATCATACCGCCGTAGTATTTCTCCTGCACCTGTATCTTATATTCAACGAGAGGCTCAACACCTCGGTCATTGAGATCAACCGAATCAACGTCAAGTTCGGGAGCATTTTCTTTACACCACTCTCTGAACATTTCTCTGAACTCAGATGCATAGGGTTCTACTGCAATAGGACTTCCGAAGCAACCGAAAAGGCAGACCTCGTTTACTACATCTGTCAGTGCAAATACCGGATCGTCCTTATACTTAAGTCCGGTATAGGGATTTTCGTGCTCCCAGAGGGTACGGATATATCCCTTCTGAAGCTCTATAAGCTTCTCATCAAAAAGGCAATAGGGAGCAGCTCTGTCACCGAGAGCAACAGAATTGCGTACACCGTCAGCCTCCTTGAACTTTCTGTAGGTCATCATATCAAGGTATACGTATATACCCTCTTTTTTCAGGCAATAGATAAGATAATCAAGGCGGTCAAAGGACTCGGGGTCATAGGTAGTGGTATCCTTCATGCGGCGGCCCTTGGTAAACTGATAAATGTTGGGGGTAGCCCATTCTGAATCCATCTGATGAAGCCTTACTATGTTGCAGCCGTATGCGGCAAGACGCTTAGCCAGCTTTTCGGCATAGGGCTTCTCAGGGAAGTTGGCACCGCCGTTAAGGTTAGTACCCCAAAAACGCACAGCTGTACCGTCCTCAAAACAGAATTCGTCACCGTTTACAGTTAAAAATCCATGCTTACCCGCAGGCTTCTCATCCTCAAATATATATGATATATCAAGAGGCGCTGAACCGGGGTACGCAGGGAAAGGAATATATTTTTTCATTTTCTATGCCTTATCCTTTTTTGTTTGAT
>JAFQUL010000144.1 GCA_017408535.1 Clostridia bacterium | reverse complement strand
TTTTAATAACCTCCTTTGCGGTCATTTTTCTGCCTTTATTATATCACAAAACTGTATACAATCATCTTGCACTACCTGTATACTATCATACTACACTGTACAGTCCTCGGCGACCCGTAATCACGAACCGACAATAAAATGTGAATATGGTTTGGCATAACGACATATTGGTCTATTGTTATATTCTCATAAAACTCACCCATTTGTTTTATATACTTATCCGCAATAATTCCGTATGACAATAATTCCACTTTTTTTGGGTCGCCGAGGACGTCGACCCCTACAATGCGAGATAAAATTCGTCGTCTTTCTTCTGTACATATCGTTACGAAATATGCTCCTGTAGAGCTGTAATCAAAATTCTTTAACCTTGTCGGTTTTCTCTTAGGAAATTCCTTTTTATTATCCATTATCATCACAGGCATCATTATAGCACAAATGCGCATGGATCAAAATATCACTTCCGTTTTTTGGTACTGTGGATAAGGCCCACACATCCGCTTTCTTATTTTTTAACCCGGGATTGAAAAAACGGAAGATGTATGATATACTGGATATATGAATGGGTGGGAAAAAGATATCAACTTGACCTGCGGTATGACTGCGATGTTGAGTTTCTCTCCTATCTGTTGATTTCTATATGAATAATCAGGGGGATAGCGCTATGATCTTCAAAAAAGGTGACGGTTGGAAAGCTTGCTTTGACAGTAAAAACGGGCGGTATTTCGGCGAATATGGCGGAATACAGGCATATTATCTGTTTGAGATAACAAAGGAAATGTTCGACCGACTCGACAAAAAAATGCGGGAGAGCGAAGCGGGCAGCATTATGCATGAAGGACGGCGTATGTATATGGCTGTCGATGACCGCGGCGGTCCTCCCTATACTATTGTGTTTGATGACGATTATGAAAAGCTGTGTCCCTGGGCTGATGCTGTAAAAAGCGGAGAGGTCTGGTCAGATGAGCTGACTGATGCGGCGGTTGAATTGTTTGACTCTGAAAAGGACAACCGTGAGCAGAGAAGGGAGAAGTGGGAGCAGAAAAATAAGGAATGATCCTTACCCGAGGATCATAGCTTAAAACAGCTACATAACAATTATAGAGGAAAAACAGGAGCAGAGGCCGAGTTTGACAAAGTCAATACTCAAACCTCTGCTTCTTAGCTGTTCGGCTTATTGAAATCTGCTTATTTCTTCTTTTCTCTTAATATTTCCGTGATCGCAATCACAAGGCACACAATAGCGAGAATAATCAAAACGGCCTGACACATTCTCGAATCAACAAAATAATCCTTGTTTGAGAAATTTCCTATACCATTCATCAACTGAATATGAAAATATGTTTCGAGCACGTTTTTGCCGAAATCAACTAATGCAAAAAGCATAAATGAAACGGCAGACAAAATTGTAAATAATTTCTTCATACAATCATATCTCCTTCGTTAAATTTTTTCTCGACCTGCATTTACTTGTCCAGTATATCATAACTATGCAGAACCGTCAATAACTTCAGGGGTGAAGGTGAACTGTAAAACGGACGGTTGAAAAAAAGCAAAACTTATGCTATACTGAAAAGGAATAACGGACTGATGGAAGAACTCACAAAGCTGTGAGAAAAATATACTGCGAAAAAGAAAGATGGAAAATAGATGTCAGATAAAATGAAGATCGGTATTCTCGGTGCAGGCACCTGGGGTGTTGCACTGGCAAGAATGCTTTACAATTCAGGGAACGCTGTAACCGTCTGGTCGGCGATAGAGTCGGAGATCGATGAGCTTACCTTGACGAAAAAGCACCGGAATTTCCCGGACGTGGAGCTGCCGGACGGGATAATCTATACTAAGGATATATCGACGGCGTGCAGGGAGAAGGAAATTCTGGTATTTGCCGTACCGTCGGTATTTGTCAGAGCTACCGCAAAAAGGGCGGCACCCTATACTCCGGACGGTCAGATCATCGTTGACGTTGCCAAGGGGATAGAAGAGGGAACGCTGTATACAATGACCGAGATCATTGGAGATGAAATAAAGAATCCCACGATAAGGCTGGTGGCGCTTTCAGGTCCCACCCACGCAGAGGAAGTAATAAAAGACCTTCCCACTACCATTATATCCGCAAGCGGAGATATCCCGGCGGCTGAAACGGTACAAAGAGTGTTTAATACCGGCCGTATGCGGGTATATACCAATGATGATATTCGCGGTGTAGAGCTGTGCGGCGCACTTAAAAACGTGATCGCATTGGCGGCAGGTGCGGCTGTGGGGCTTGGTTGCGGGGATAATGCCAAGGCGGCACTGATAACAAGAGGAATTGCCGAGATCTGCAGGCTGGGAATGGCCATGGGCTGCAAGGAACAGACCTTTGGAGGCTTGGCAGGAATCGGTGATCTCATCGTTACTGCTACCAGTATGCACAGCCGGAACAACCGCTGCGGAATGCTGATAGGCAGAGGAGTTCCGGTGGAGGATGCGATCCGCCAGGTGGGTATGGTGGTTGAGGGACTTAACGCACTGCCTGCGGCCGTGAGTCTTGCAAGAAAATATAACGTAGAAATGCCGATAGTAGAAACGGTGGATGCCGTCGTATCCGGACGGGTCGATGTTTCTGCGGCTATTGAGCTCCTTATGGCAAGAGAGCTGAAGGCTGAGATCGGCGGTACAGCCTTTAATAACGTGTACGATTGACAGCGGAAAATTTGAGCATAATATCTGCGATCTGCCCTCTTGCTCGGTGATCTGCAGACTTAATAAAAAAGTGAACCATGGGAGTGAGTTTGACTGTGTCAAAACTCACTCCCATGGTTTTTACTTAATTTTCAATATGTATCTTTGTCTTTTCTTATGCTGACTTGTGCCGGAATGAAGCAGTAAACCAGGTCTGAGGCTAAACCCAAAAGCAAGCCGAGACCGATCGCCTGAGCCATATCTCCGCTTGATCGATTTGATATTATAGATATTAGCACAGAAAGACAGGGGATTACGATAAACAATATAGCTTTAATAATATTTCTCGAGCTTTCTTTCATGACGATCTCCGGTTTGTCGCTGTGCGGCGGTACACAAATTTCAGTGCATGATAACCGGTATCCCGAAAGATGCCTGAATTCTATTTCACGCTACAAGACCATTACCAGCGTACCTGCACCGATAAGCACACAGCCAATAAGGGATTTTGCCGTAAACTGCTCGTGCAGAAATACAAACGCCAAGATCAGGGTGATAACAACGCTTAATTTGTCAATAGGCACTACCTTTGACGCCTCACCCAGCTGAAGCGCCTTGTAATAGCATAGCCAGGAGGCACCGGTGGAAAGACCGGATAAGGTCAGAAATATCCAGCTCTTTCGGCTGATCTCGGTTATGCCGCTCTGCGCATTGGTCAGAAACACCATTCCCCAGGCCATGATCACTACGACCACCGTTCTGATAGCGGTAGCAAGATTAGAGCTGACGCCCTCAATGCCGACCTTTGCAAGTATTGAAGTAAGTGCCGCAAATATTGCGGACAGCAGTGCCAATATAAACCACATAGTTGCCTCCGTAAAAAAGTTTGTCCATTACACCGGCAGATAACAAACAAGTTTTGAAAATAGTCTGGAGTATAAAACTTCCGCCCGGTCAGTCAGAGGAGTAAAGATAATATCTTCCGTCAATAAGTGCGGCGATAGAATGAGCACTGTCCTTGACCGAGAACAGCTCTGTACCGATACTGCAGAGAAAGGATGCCCCGTCTGCAGGGGTGTCGTCGGTTATATTTCCCCTTCCGTCTGTATATACTATCGGCACACCGCAGGATACTTCTCCGATCCTCTCACCTATTCTGTCGGGGGTGATTTCGGTTTCTCTAAAGTCACCGATATACGTAACTCCGTCTATCTTTATAAAATCAGACCAATCCACGGGGACTATCATCATCACAGTCGTGTCCGCGGTGTCGGCGGGCAGTGTGCTTTCATCACGGGCATCTCCCGAGCTTTTACATCCGAACAGCGAGAGTACAGGAATAAGTACAAATATTAGTACCGTAAGTACTTTCATTATCCTACCTCCTTTTTATGTTAGACGTAAGATATCTGATTTTTGTTCCTTTAAGATGTTATTTGCTTTTGCTTTGTTCCCGTGTCTTTTTCTGCTGCGTTTTAGCTTGCTTTCTTTCCTTGAACTTTTCTTTTGCTTTGACTATAAGGTCAAACAGCATTTTGTTTGCAAAATATCCCATTATAGCTCCCCTTTCAAAAAACATACAGATCTGAGGATGCCGGTCAGAAGGGCAGGCAAAGGAATGCCACAGAAAGGATTCCGAGGCAAAGGCCCAGCCACTGCTTTTTAGAGAATTTTTCACGGAAGATGATGAAGGCGGAAACGGTTGTCAGTATAAGTCCGCCTCCGTTTATCAGAGGGAAGAAGACGGCGGCATCCATAACGCCAGCCAGATGTGTGTTGAATTTATTGTTGATCGAAACGCAGATACCGCAGATTATCATCATCAGCACCATAACTACACGGGCTTTCAGAGTCTTATTTTTGTCTGACGATCCGGGCGAGGTGCTGTCCTTCTTTTCCTTGCGGGACACTGCCATAAGTATAAACGCAAACAGCGCGCTGAGTATCGCAGAAGCGGCAAATGCCACTACCAGGAAAAAGTTTAACTCACCCTTGTGGGGGGAAAGCTGATGCATCTTCTGCATTATTCCGATAACACCGGTGAGAAGAAGTGCCATTACGCAAAAGATGAGCCAAAGGAAGCTTGCCTTTCTCTCCTTCTCCCCCTTTTCGGTTGCGAGAAGGAAGCAAAGCAGCATAAGCACGATACCAACGATACCGGTCCAGCTGATGCTTTCGCCGAAGAACATCGCACCTGACAGGGCGGATATCACCGTTGAAAAAGAGGTAATAACTGTGGTATATGACAGCGGTCCCGTCTGTACGGCGAACATATATGTTATACCCTGGGCGGCGGTAATGACACCGAAGAGTATACCGAAAATAAGCGTGTATCGGCTCATTTCACCTATTCCGCCCCAAAACACAAGGACTGCTCCTGCAAAGAGAGAGCAGATGGCGGTGAAAAGAAAACTGCCTGCCGTTCCTAAGTCGTTTTCCTTCATAAATACTTTTCTCAGAATACTTCCCAGTGTTCCGAGAACAAGAGATGTTACAAGAAGCAATACCGTAGTCATTTTTTGTCCTTTTACTTGTAATTTATATTGTGTATATATTGTACCATACTGTCGGCCGTATTGCAACGGTAAAAGAAAAAAGAATATGCGGCTCTTATGCGTAGTGCCCTTAAGGACACTACGCAACGAAATAAATCCCTTACGGGATTTGTGAAATGCACTTCGCGCGTGAAATTCGCTTTCAGCGAGCGAAATGCCTGCGGGCGTGAGGGGATTTATTTCATTTCACATCGAGCAGAGCGAGATATTTCACAATGTTCGATAGAGCG
>JAFQUL010000143.1 GCA_017408535.1 Clostridia bacterium | reverse complement strand
TGTTTAGAGCATCTGCATCACTTTTCAGTAATACGATTCTTCTCAAAAGAATTACGAGTTTGTGTTTTCGTTCTTTCGTTGTTGTTCAATTTTCAAGGATCTTCCGTCGCTCTTGGCGACTTGTCTATTCTACCACACCTTATCCCTTTTGTCAAGTATTTTTTTCGATTTTCTCGAACTTTTTTCTTGACTTTCTTTAAGGCTCTCGGTGAAAGCTTAATTAGTATACCACCTTGTCCGCCGTTTGTCAAGAGCTTTTTTCGTTATTTTGTCAATTGTTGCAAAATACCCATTTTAGCGCCGTAATCTGCGCTTGACAGTTATTGAATGTGCCGGACACATCTCCTGACAGCAGAAGCAGGAGATACAGTCAGACTTCTTTATTATTACTGCCTTTCTGTTTTTTATCTCGATAATATGCTGAGGACAGCTCTCGGCGCACTTACCGCATCCCACACAGCTCTTTTTGCTGACAGCGGGAACAGGCTTAAGAAATCTCTTTGCAAAGAAGCCGACAGTTCCGCGCATAAAGGACGGAATACCGCTGAGATAGCTGTCGTCATCTGTCTGAGGGAGTGAAAAATTCATACATTCTATACTATCACCGACAAGAACGGTCTCCCCGGGATCAAAAAGTCCTCTTTCCTTTGCAAGCCTTATCATCTCGACCTTGTCGGCCGGTATACCTATAATACCTGCCGCAACCTCATCCTGGGCATAAACGTCACGGGATGCGAGAAAATATCCGCAGTCCTTGGGAGTACCCATATTTGGCCCCTCCCCTTCCATACCGATCACCGCATCAATAAAGGTAACGTTCGGGCGCAGAGTCTCGCAAAGGTCAAGCAGCATCTCGCTGAAACCGCCTATTGCGGGAAAACGGTAATGCATCTCCGGCTTTACCAGTCCCGGAATTGCACCGAACATATTTTTGATTCCGCCCGACATACCGGTCAGCGAGTGAGTCTTGAGCTTTGCTACGTTTATAATATAATCTGCCTCACGTATCGGATCAATGATGTCAAACTCTTTGACGACCCTGCCCGCCTCATTTCTCACCTTACCGGATCCTGTAGAATGGTTAAGTGCTGCATACTCCTCAAGGCGCTTATACCCGCAGGCAGAGTATACTGAGGAAAGATTTGCGGACAGATAGGGACCGCCCGGGCTGTCTGCAACCGTGACAGAGGCGACACCGAGAGATCTGAGCTTTTTGATTATAGCGAGAACCACCTCGGGATGAGTGGTAGCCACACACTCCGGCTTACGTGCGGAAAGAAGATTGGGCTTTATCAGAACCTTCATATCCGGCTTTATCTCACCTGACAGTCCGAGTCTGTCGAAATGCTCATCCACCGCCCTCTCAAGGAGGGCGGTGTCATATCTGTCTACCTTAATTACCGATACGATGGACATTTATATATTCCTCTCAAAAAACAAGTATTATATCAGTCAACGAAGCTGTCTGTATCCTTCATATATGCATCGCACTGGCGCTTTGTCTCCTCGTAGGTAGCGGCGTGGGTCAGCATATACAGCTTGATCTTGGGCTCAGTGCCCGAGGGGCGCATAATGATCCTGTCTCCGTTGTCAACCACAAAGTATAGAACGTTGGATATCGGAAGCCCCGTCTCGTTCACGTTGCCGGTATCAATGTCAGTGACGGTATTCTTAAGATAGTCTCTTATCGAAACCACACGTCTGCCGCCGATATGAGTGGGAGGTGCTTCTCTGAGCTCATCCATAAGAGCCGCCATCTTTTCGAGTCCGTCAAGTCCCTCCATATAAATGTTCTTGACACCCTCAAGGAAGTAACCGTACTTTTCGAAAAGTCCGTCAAGCGCATCAGCTAAGGTCATTCCCTTCTTCATATAGGATGCCGCCATCTCTGTAACAAGCATAGAGGCAACAACAGAATCCTTGTCTCTTGCATAGGTACCCTTAAGATAACCGTAGCTCTCCTCAAAGCCGAAAAGGAAGGTATCCTGTCCGGTTACCTCATACTTCTTTATTACCTCACCGATAAACTTAAAGCCGGTAAGCACGTTATGAAGGGTCACACCGTGATCCTCACAGATCTTGGTAACAAGCTCGGTGGTAACGATAGTCTTTATTGCGTAAGGATTCTCAGGCATCTTACCCTGCTCCTCAAGGGAGGTAGCGATATAATCGATAAGAAGGGCACCCACCTGGTTACCGGTAAGATTGATAAACTCGCCGGTAGAGGATCTGCGTGTCATTACCGCGAGTCTGTCGGCATCGGGGTCGGTGGCTATAATAAGATCGCTTCCCACCTTCTTTGCCAGCTCAAGACCCAGCTCAAATGCCTCAAAGTTTTCGGGGTTGGGGCTCTTGACCGTGGGGAAATCACCGTCAAGCACCATCTGTGCCTCAACGGGATAAAGGTGCTTAAGACCGATCTCACGAAGCACTCTGGGCACAAGAATATGACCCGCTCCGTGAAGAGGGGTATAAACTATCTTAAGCTCGTCTGCTACCGCATCCACTGCATGGGGCTCGACCTGTTCCTCAAGCACCTCCTCGATATATCTGTCGTCTATCTCTTTACCGACAACTGTAATTCTGCCGTCAGAGACAGCATCGGCAAACCGGCATTTCTTGACACCGCCGAAAATATCTATAGCGCTGATATACTTTGACACCGCATCAGCATGGTCGGGGGGAAGCTGTCCGCCATCCTCCCAGTAAACCTTATATCCGTTATACTCGGCAGGATTATGCGACGCGGTAACGTTTATGCCGGCAATACAGCCAAGCTCTCTTACCGCAAAAGAGAGCACCGGCGAGGGTCTGAGGTCTTCAAAAATATAGACCTTGATACCGTTGGCCGCGAGAACAGATGCCGCAGTTTCCGCAAAAAGACGGGAATTGTTACGGCTGTCCATACCGACGATAACGCCCATATCTGCCTTACCGCCGTCATTTATAACATTGGCAAGTCCCTGGGTCGCCTGAGCCACGGTATACACGTTCATTGCATTAGTGCCTGCCATCATAATACCGCGAAGTCCCGCAGTACCGAAGGAAAGACCGGAGGAAAAACGGAACTCCTTTTCTTCCTCGTTATTTTCTATTGAGAGAAGCTCTTCTCTGCTCTTCTCATCAAGGGTAGGCTCGCTGAGCCATCTTTTGTACTCGGAAATGTAGTCCATACAGTTCTCCTGAATGATAAAATTATTTAAGGGTTTCGCTGAGTGCGGTAGCAAGCTGATCGGGACAGGATGTGGGCTTAAAGCCGCACTTGATACCGGAGAGTCTCTTTACGACCTCCTCTGCCTTCATACCGCGGACGAGGCTGCTGATACCCTGGGTGTTCCCGCTGCAGCCGCCTACGAATACGGCATCAACAACAGTACCGTCCTCAGACAGGGTTATCTCTATCTGTCTCGAGCAAGTACCTTTTGTTTTATATACTATATGTTTGTCCATTTTATTTTATCCTTTCAAGCAATTTATTTATATATAGGAAAAACGCCGGTAAGAGTACACTGCACCCCGCTCAGAGCAAGGTACATAGAAAAAGGAGCAAAGCTCTTTTTTGTACATTTAAGAAGAATATCAAGGCTGTAGGAATCCTCAGAATAGGGTCTGCGAACAGAATCCACCTTGACAACGGTAAGATCAAACCCGGCTACTGCGGCAAAAAACATATCGTGAGTATTTCTGCCGCGGGGAGAAAAATTAAGAGATGCGTAATACTCCCCATCCTCCGAAAAATCAGACAGCGAACGGCCGATGAGAACGAAGAAGGTCTCATTCTGCCCGTCTGATGACGGAACATAGCAGCCGCCGACTATCTTCAGCTCAAAACGGTTGATAAGTGCACCGAAGGCAGGAAGTCTTCCCTCGATAAGATTTTCAAGCGGAAGTATTCCGTATTCGCTCTCCCCGTTGTACACGTCCTCGCAGACAGCGGAAAAGCTGCTCTGATAGGCTGCACGGGGCCGTTCAACATACTGTGAAAATATCCGGTATGCTTCATCGGCATATATATTCTTGAAATAGCAGATCTGACCCGGCTCCTTTACCCGTATCTCCTCGCTGTCGTCAGAAAAGAGTTCAAGCCAACTGTAAGGAAATCCGAAAACAGACTCAAAGCCGTCATTCAGATATCTGCACAGCTTAATATGCAGTGCGGACTGCTGGCCACGTCTGACGGATTTTATAAATCTGTAGTTTTCTTCAATGACGTCGCCCGAGGGGACAAGCTTACTGCCGAAAAGCACACGGCATTCATACTCCAGAGCCCCGAGAGGGGTAGCGAATCGCTTTTCCTCAAGATCATAGGCCGCAAGGCTCAGCACCGTCTGTGCCAGATCAGAGGCATAGGATGAGACAGCTTCATATTTCCGGCTAACGTCAGACGTTATTTCAGAAATATTCTTTATCAGAACATCTGCATCTCTTTTGAGGATCTCTCTCTTATTCATTTTACTCTATAACAGCCGGCGGGTCAAGAAGAATATCGAATATTGCAAGCGCCGCCGCACACTCCACCACCGGCACAGCTCTCAGAGCAATGCAGGGGTCGTGTCTGCCGCCGATATTAAGCTTGACGTTCTCTCCGGTATGTATGTTTACCGAATCCTGTTCCTTTGCAATAGAGGGAGTAGGCTTCATAGCCACCCTGAATACTATCGGGGCACCTGTGGTCATACCGCCGGCGATACCGCCGCAGTTGTTGCTAATGGGAACTATCCTGTCCTCACAGGAAGCGTATCCGTCGTTCATCTCACTGCCGAGCCCACGGGAAATATCAAAACCGCGTCCGAACTCAACACCCTTGATGCCGGATATTCCAAAGAGGATGGAGGCAAGTCTGCCCTCAACGCTCTCAAACATATGTCCGCCCTCACCCACGGGAACACCTACAACGGCACACTCAATAATACCGCCGACAGAATCGCCGTCTTTTCTGACAGTCTCTATCTTATCGGCAAATCTCTCCCAGGCGCCTGTGTCAATTATGGGAAGCTCTTTTTCCTTCATTCTCTCAAGAAGCTCGGCATCAACCTTCATAGGATCGAAGCAGCCGTAATCATCATCTCCAACCGATGACAAATGCGCACCCACGTGAATACCCTTGTTTTTCAGAGCGGTAACCGCAAGAGCACCGGCAAACACCAAAGGTGCGGTAAGTCTGCCGGAATAGTGTCCGCCGCCTCTAAGATCGGCAAAGCCGCTGTATTTAAGTACTGCGGGAAGATCTGCGTGTGATGGACGGGGCACGGTAAGATCGTAGTCTGAAGAACGTTGGGAAGTATTCTCTATCACGGCACAGATAGGCGCACCGGTGGTATAGCCGCCAAAGATTCCCGACAGAACCCTCGGTATATCCGGCTCGCTTCTCTTGGTAGCGAATCTGCCTCCGGGAGCTCTTCTTTTCATATAGGCGAGGATCTCCTCTTCATTATAGGCAAGTCCTGCAGGAAAGCCGTCGATCACAACACCTATTCCGTTTCCGTGAGACTCTCCGAAAACAGATACTTTTATATTTTTTCCCCAAACTGATGACATATTTTTTCTCCGAATAAATTAAAGATCGGCAAGTATACCGTAGCTGTGGTCAAGAAATTCCTCAAGCTCGGCAGCAGTAAGCTGACGCTGGGAAATAAGGGCAAGAGAATATATCTGCTTTGCCAGCTTTTCACTCTTTTCAGAGGAAGTATCCTCTGAGAGACGGCGGATAAGGCTGTTTGACGAATTGAGAACAAGAGAATACTCGGCGGCAAAGGGCATATCCTTACCCTCTCCCGCAATCGCGTACAGACGCATCATATCCTCCATACGTCTTGACTCCTCGCTGACGGTAAGGATCGCAGGTACCTTGTCTGTTTTAAGGTTTTCAAAGGAAACGGTAAGCTTATCGTTGCCGCTCACCTTCTTAAAGAGCTCCTTCAGCTCCTCAGATTCAAGCAGCTCTCCCTCCCCCTTAAGTGCGTCAGCAAGACCGGAGTCAACTCTCTTAAACTTAACTCCCGCTCTGTCTGTCTCAATAACATTAATAAACTGGGTATCTATTATCTTATCGAATATTACAACTTTGATGCCCTCTGCGGTGAGCATTGAGATATACTGTGCCTGGGATACCGCATCGGTGGCGTAATAAACGGTATTCTCGTGCTTTTCCTTTGCGGACTCAAGATAATCGTCAACGGTAAGGTGACTGCCGTCAGACAGCTTAAAGAGGATAGAGCCCTTGACTCTGTCATAGAACTTTCTGTCGCGGAGACAGCCGTACTCAACGAAGGTCTTAAGGTCACCCCAGATACGCTCATACTCTTCTCTCTCGGTATTGTAAAGTCCGTTTATCTTGTCGGCGACCTTCTTTACGATGTGAGAGGAAAGCTTTGATACGTAGCTATTGTTCTGGAGATAGCTTCTCGATACGTTAAGGGGAAGCTCAGGACAGTCAAGAACACCCTTGAGCATGGTAAGATACTCGGGTATGACCTCCTTGATATTGTCTGCAACGAACACCTGGTTATAGTAAAGCTTTACCTCACCCTCAAGGCTCTCATACTCGTGAGTTATGCGGGGGAAGTAAAGGATTCCCTTAAAATTAAGGGGATAATCCGCGTTTATATGGATGTGGAAAAGGGGTTCCTTAAAATCGGAAAATACCTTGCCGTAGAACTCACGGTACTCCTCGGGAGTACAGTCCGAGGCATTCTTCTGCCAGAGGGGCTCAACGTCATTGATCGGCTTCTCCTCTTCCTTTTTGTCCGCATCTTCCTCAGCATCGCCGTCTGTAAAATAGATCTCAACCGGCATAAAGGAGCAATACTTTTTCAGTATGGAAAGAAGCTTATCCTTCTCAAGATACTCCTCCTCACCCTCAGCTATATGCATGACCACGGAGGTTCCGCGCTCTGCTACATCCGCCTCGGTCAGCTCATACTCACCACCCTCGGTGCACACCCACTTAACAGCGGGAGCACCGGTATATGACTTGGTTATAACGTCAACGGTGCCGCTGACCATAAACGCGGAATAAAAGCCCAGTCCGAAATGACCGATAATGCCGCTTGACGCATCTCCCTCGCCCTCGTACTTTTCGATAAACTCAAGTGCACCGGAGAGAGCTATCTGACAGATGTATCTCTTCAGCTCATCCTCTGTCATACCGATACCGTTATCGGTAACGGTTATTGTTCTGTCCTCTTTACTGACAGTTACGGTTATCTTAAAGTCGTTATCTACATCTGCAGCCTCGCCGAGAGAGGAAAGTCTGCGGAGCTTGGTGCAAGCGTCACAGGCATTTGAAACTATCTCGCGAAGGAAAATATCCTTGTCTGAATAAAGCCATTTCTTGATTATTGGGAATATCTGAGCGGTCTCAACGGATATACCGCCCTTTTCTATTTTTTCGTTTGCCATTGTATTTGCCTTTCTATAAAAAAACTATTTGTATTCCTTTACGGTAAGTGCGATCAGCTTGTCCATATCGTCAGGCTGTATCTTCGCCTCATGAGCTGCCTTGTTACGCCTTATCGCACCGCACTTACGGCACTTGTGGATTATTATATAACCCTTTTTAGGGTCTGTCTCAGCGCCTATCGGGTCCATTATTCCGCCGCAGTCGCTCATTCTGTCTCCGGGATTCACGTCGAGATGCAGAGAGCAAAGACATACCGGACAGTGGTTGCGGGAGGTATACCCAAGAGGCTCTACCTCATGCCCGCAGTTTGCACAGACAAAACCGTTATCATTTTTTCTGAACCGTTTTTCTTCCATCTTAGTCCTGCCTCTACTTTCCTACACAGAAGCGGCTGAATATATCCCTGACGATATCCTCGCCTACCGCACGTCCGTCACACTCACCCAGCGCCGCCATTGCACCCTCAAGATCAACAGAAGCAACGTCCGGGGAGAAGCCGCTCTCAAGGGCGTTCACCGCTCTGTCAACACACTCGCCTGCTACTCGGAGAGATGCATACTGACGTGCGTTATAAACTATAGGTGTATCACCGAGACTGATGTCACCGCCGATGTACATTTCTCTTACTCTGTCAGACAGCTCGTCAAAGCCCTCCCCGGTCACAGCGGATATTTCTATGATGTTATTATATTTCTCACGTATCTCCGAGGTGTCGCAGACGATGCCGAGATCCTTCTTGTTGATAAGCACTATTACTCTGTCACTATCAAGGAAGGAGAGAGTATTAAGCACCTCCATGTCTTCATCTGTAAGAGGAGAGGAGCCGTCAAAAACAAGAAGCACAAGCTCTGAGGCTCTGGCTCGGTCAGAGGCACGCTCAATACCGATCCTCTCCACCGTGTCGCTTGACTCTCTCAGTCCCGCCGTGTCGCAAAGATTGAGAGTAACGTCTCCGAGAGTCGCTCTGTCGTAAAGAAGGTCACGGGTCGTACCCTCGATATCTGTAACTATCGCTCTGTCCTCGCCGAGAATACGGTTATATACCGCACTCTTTCCTACGTTCGGCCGCCCGAGAACGGTAGTCTCTACTCCGTCCGCCACCGCACGTCCGGTGCGGTAGGTTGAAAGGAGTGCTTTTATCTTCTCGCCAAATGAAGAGAGACCGGCACGGATCTCGTCTGTGGAAAGCTCAGACAGATCCTCCTCGGGATAGTCTATTATAGCGTATACAGAAGAAATAAGTGTAAGTATCTCGCCGTAAAGCTCATTTATCTTTCCCGACAGCTTGCCGGATGCGGCACTGCGGGACAGCTTAAGCTTTCCCTCGGTGTCTGCATCTATGATATCCGCTACTGCCTCAGCGGCGGTAAGGGACAGCTTTCCGGATACAAAGGCACGGCGGGTAAACTCACCCGGTCCTGCAGGATATGCACCTGCGCTGAGAACTGCGCCGAGAACATTTCTCGTGTTTAATATACCGCCGTGGCAGGCGATCTCGACCACGTCCTCACCGGTAAAGGATCTGGGTGCACGGAAAACGGTAGCGATTCCGTCATCAAGCATCTCGCCGCCGTCATATATCCTGCCGTAGACCGCCCGTCCTCCCTCAATATCTGCAAGGCTATTGCCGGATGGAGTCTTAAAGCACTTGTCAGCGATGCTGAGTGCCTCACTGCCGGATATTCTGATGACCGCTATTCCGCCCTTGCCGTAGGGGGTAGATACTGCTGCTACAGTCTTATTATGTGTCATTTTTCACCTGAACGCAGAAAACCGCAAACGCAGAATTAGTTTTAAGAAGATTCTGCCTTCTGCGGTTTTCGTTATTATTACTGATAATTACTCTGCGGACTGTAAATCTGCTGATTACAGGTCTGCTTCGCCGTCATTCTGACGGTTCTTACCCTGACGGTTGTAGCCGCCGCGGCCTCTGCCACGGGAACGGAATCTGTCAGAGGTGGGATTTGTGCCCTCAAGGTAAACGATCACCTTACGGTTCTCGTCAGAGCCGACAGAGGTGGTGCACACACCCTCAATACCCTGGATCTCAGAGTGGATGATACGGCGCTCGCCGGGATTCATAGGCTCAAGAGTATAGTTCTTCTTGTACTTGAGTACCTTGTCCGCAACACGTCTTGCAAGAGCACGGAGAGTCTCTTCTCTCTTGGCTCTGTAGCCCTCAATGTCGAGAACGATCTTGGTATAGTCGCGGTTCTCCTCTTCTCTTCTGTGGTTTGCAGTAAGGTTTGCAAGATACTGAAGAGAATCAAGGGTGTCGCCGTGGTGACCGATAAGAATACCTGCCTCTTTACCGGTTACGGTAAGGAGAACAGCACCGTCTTCAGTCTCAGACTCGGTTACGTCTGCCTCGATATCAAAGTTTCTGATAACGGTCTTAATGAAGTCGAGAGCGCCTGCAGACTTGCTCTCGGGAATGTCTCTGTAGAACTTTACGACAGCGGGGGTAGCGCCGATACCGAAAAAGCCTGAGGTGGGCAGCTTAACTATCTCAAATTCCATTGTCTCGGCCTTCTCACCGAGCTCAGCCTTACCCTTCTCTATTGCTTCTTCGGGGGTCTTGGCTTTAAATTCAAATTCTTCTCTCATGTTTATCTCAAACGGCTGTAGCCGTACTCTCCTGTGGGATGGAATATAAAAATTGTTTTGAAAGAATTGATCTTTAGTCCTTTTTGGACTTATCCTTTTTGGACTTGCGCTCGAATTTCTGCTCGGAGCGGTCATCCTTGAGAATAGGAGTCTCTGCGTCAGCCCGAGCGGCCTCCTCAGCTTCCTTTGCTTCCTTCTCTGCTCTCAGCCTGTCAGCCTCGGCATCCTCTGCCGCATATCTGGCCGCCAGCTCTTTTGCATAGTCGGAATAATCGTCGTCATCCTCCTGGTAGAGGGACTTAGGCTTGTTCTTCTTTTTCTGCATTGCGTTGACCTGACGCTCCGCCTCCTTCAGCTCCTCCTCGGTAGGCTGAGGCACGGGGAACATCTTGACCAGCACGAACTGCTGAAGGACACCGAAGATACCCTGGAAGATCCAGTATACTGCGATAGCGGCAGGAACGATGAAGCAGAAGAACACGCTGAGCATGGGCATAGCAAAGTCCATGAGACAGCCGCTCTGACCTGCCTGCTGAGCCGCCGCCGCAGGATTGTAGGTAAACTTCTTCATTATCTTGGAGCTGCCGAACTGAACAATGAAGGTCAGTATCGGAATAAGGAACAGCAGCCACTCTGCGGAAAAGCCCGTTTTGAGTGCATCAAAGCTGGGTGTGCCGGAAAGATCAAGTCCGAAAAGGCTGAAATTGGGAAGTGCCTTCTCGCTGAGCTCGGGAACTGCATCTGCAAATGAAGAAAAATTCTGACGCATAACGTTGGCGAGATTAAGGCTCTCATAACCCTGGAGGCTCTGTACCACACCGTCAGTGACCTTTGTGAACTTTTCGATAGCCATATAGCCGTTCTTTACGGCAATATTGGCAAGCTCAACGATCTTCTCTGAGGAAAGATGGCACATATAACGCAGGGGATTTACAACAACGTTATAAAGAGCAAGGATGATGGGGAACTGAAGGAGCATGGGCAGACAGCCGCTGAGAGGGCTGAAGTTCTGCTCTGTGTAAAGCTTCTGTATCTCCTCATTCATCTTCATCTGGGTAGGCTTGTCTGTACGGCCGGCATACTTTTTACGTATTGCCATTTCCATAGGACGAAGCTTAGCCTGCTTGACCTGATTCTTCTGCTGCTTGATGCCCAGCGGGAAAAGAACTACCTTTACTGCAAAAGCAAAGAAGAACAGCGCAATCGTGTAGTTGTTTGTAAGAAAATAGAAAAACTCTATGACATACCCAAAGGGTATCGCAATAATATCAAGCATAGTTATTCAAAGTTTCAGAATATGCGCCGGCATATTCCACCTTTCTTATATACTCGTCCGCCTGATGCGGAACCACGTCACGTAAGGCCGCCTATCATTTCTTCGGCCTCTCTTTTTTCTCGGGTACGGGATCGTATCCACCTCGGCAGAAGGGGTTGCACCTCAGTATCCGCCACAGTGTAAGTCCCAGACCCACGAAAAAGCCGTGAACCTTAAAAGCCTCGAGAGCGTATGCCGAGCAGGTCGGGGTAAACCGACAGGAAGGACCGCCCTTGAGGGGAGACAGAAATTTTCTGTAAAAATTGATCAAAAAAATACAAACGTGTTTCACTTTGCAGTTTTACACTCACTCTCAGAGCCGCCGCGAGAGATGGGTGAAAGCATACCCAGCTTGCGGAAAGCATACTTCAGATCCTTTGCGATATCGGTGGACTTGGCAGTCACACTGCCGGATCTGGCAACGATAACGATAAGATTGCCCTTGGCAATAACATTTTCCCGATCCACCGCTCTGTAGCCCTCTCTGAGGATCCGCTTGACGCGGCTCCTCACAACTGCGCCTCCAAGCTTCTTGGTGACGGTGAGACCTATGCGGTTGATAGGACGCTTTAAGGGATCGGCACGTCTGAGCGCCTCTGCGCGGTAGTCACGGAGAACGTAAACGACCACACGGGCGGCAACGCACTTCTTGCCCTTTGCATATGCTTTTCCGTAAAGATGATTCTCGCCTATAGCCCGATATTTCACTTAAAAAACCCGCTTCCATCGGAAATTTCGCTGTAAAATAAATTGATAAAAATAAAAAAGCTGTTACTAAAGCAAAACCCCCAATAGCTTGTCCCTCGTATCCTGCGACAAACTCTGGCGGTTTTCGTGGTATTTCACCGGTCCGGGCAAAGAAGCGATCTCTTTGCCCCGCCGGTCATAACTCAATAAGTGAGCTGTACTCTGCCCTTTGCGCGTCTTCTCTTAAGTACTTTACGGCCGTTGGCAGTCTTCATTCTCTTTCTGAATCCGTGCTCCATTTTTCTATGGCGCTTCTTAGGCTGATATGTTCTGAGCATTCTTTTGCACCTCCCCTTTAAGTTCAAAAATCGGAAGCGTGTTAATACGTACCGAGTAATGTAAAATCACATAACAACACACCTTATTATATATGAAAACACCCATCAATGTCAATAGTTTTTGCGATTATTTTTCTCTTATTCGCCCTTTTTTTGAAAAGGACTCCATGGCCGGGCACCGCCGTTACATTCTACCATATATGTGCCGTAATGTAAATATATTGTCCAAAATATATTGACAAGGTGAGATTTATTTGCTAAAGTTAAAGTCAGAATAAAAAGGGGCGCGGAATAAAACACGTTCCCGGTCTTTCCGGCGTTTTTTTTCGCTGAGAACGACCGAAGACCAAAAAAACTAATTACGCGAGGTAAAAAGAAATGGTAAAACACATGATAATATGGAAATACAAGGATGGAGTAGACCCGGCCGAGACCGGCAAGAAAATAAAGGCCGCCCTTGAGGGTCTGGTCGGCAAGATAGACGGGCTCATAAAAATGGAGATCGTCATAGACAAGCTCTCTTCCTCCTCGGGAGACCTTATGATGGACTCCACCTTTGAGAGCGAGGCAGCTCTCATGGCATATCAGTCCCACCCTCTCCACCTGGAGGCGGCAAACGGCCTTGTTAGACCTAACGTTGACGTAAGGCTTTCTCTTGATTATGAGGTGTAATTAAACATAAACGAATCTAAAATTCTATTTTATCCCGGTAACCACCGACTGTGAATGTGGTTGCCGGGACAAAATACGTCACTTGGAAAATCTTATTTGTAAAAATCTCATATTCTACTTGATTTTTCTCTTTTTGTATGTTATAATAACACCCGTTGACGGAGGCATAGCTCAGTTGGTTAGAGTACTTGCTTGACATGCAAGGGGTCACTAGTTCGAATCTAGTTGTCTCCACCAAAAAGAAAAGACACGCATCAGCGTGTCTTTTCTTTTTGTCGGAGATATCTACTTGAGAAATAGTGTGAAAGTTGCGGAGTCTTATGAAATCAGAGATAACCGCAAACAGCAACTTTGGCAATTGATACCCCGAGCAGAGCGATGGGGTTTCAATTGATAGTTCGAATCTAGTTGTCGGAGATACCTACTTGAGAAATAGTGTGAAAGTTGCGGAGTCTGATCTAACGGTGGTATGAGACCGGTAGGGACCGACAAGTTTGATATATATCTTCAAATTTCGCACAAACCCGGTAGGGGCGAACTGCGTTAGCCCCCGGGCGTTCAAAGAAAGCCCCAAAGAGTTCAATATGTTTTTTAAAAAATTATAAAAAAC
>JAFQUL010000018.1 GCA_017408535.1 Clostridia bacterium | reverse complement strand
AGAATCCTGAGGATACTACCGCGCCTACCGGCGATACCACGTCACCTTACGCTGACCCGGACAACACAATATATTATGAGCCGGACAGCCTCCCCGGAAATCTTGATTTCGGCGGAGAGAAGGTCGTTTTCCTTTCCCTTGAAGCAGGAACCGGTTACAGCGAGTACGAGGTCAATTTTACCGTTGAAGAGCTTACGAGCGAACCGGTAAACGATTCTGTATTCAACCGTGAGAGATTTGTTGAGGAGCGCCTCGGCGTTGAAATAGAAAATATTACGACGAGTGGAGTTACTCCCGAGATAGATAAGACTCTCGGATCGGGTGATGACGTTTACGATGCTTATATCCACGCAAATCACATTATAACCCGATACGTTCTGGACAAAAATCTGACAGACCTCTATACCGTAAACTATCTTGATTTTGACAAGCCCTGGTGGACGGATGGGTTTAAAAGTGAGGCGGAGATCATGGGTAATCTTTACCTTGCTACAGGTTCCCTTTGCCTCTCTCTTATCAGAAACTGCTATTCCGTATATTATAACACTGTTCTCGCAGAGAACTACTATTCAAAGTATCCCGAGCTTGAGGATCTTTACGGTCTCGTTGAAAGAGGAGAATGGACGTTTGACAAGTTCGTTGAGCTTGGCGGAGATATTTACGAGGACGTGGACGGTGACTCAACGAGGGACTTCGACGATATCTACGGTATAGCGTTCAGCCCCATTTGTGCCGTTGATAATATATGGAGCAGCTTTGACATCGAAATACTTTCGAGAACAGATGACGGCTGGTTTGAGTTTAATGTTAACAGCGAAAAGCTTTACAATGCTCTCGACAAGGTTTATTCAATGGTTTATGACTGTGTCGGAAGTAATTTCAACAATGTTCTTGTTGATGACGGAGACGGATATTATACCGACGAGAAATATTTTGTAAGCGGAAAAAATCTTTTCTGCGTTGCTAATATCGGTTATGCAGAGCAGCCTTCCTTCCGTAATATGCAGGACGACTACGGCATCCTTCCTTTCCCGAAGTACGATACCAATCAGAAAAACTATTATACCTATTCTCACGATACGTACGGCGCAGTAGCTATTCCCAATACCAATTCCGATCCCGATACGGTAGGTGCGGTTATTGAGGCAATGGCCTCTTACAGCTATCGCGAGACTCTTCCCATTTATCTTGACGTTGCTCTTAAAGGTAAGTATATGAACGATCCTGCGTCAAGACGTATGATTGATATAATCGTTGAGGGAATCAAGATAGACAGTGCGTGGATATATCTCGGTACTCTCGGATGCGATTATCCTACCAAGTTCAGATATATGATAGGAAATGGTGATAACTCTTTTGCTGCAGAGAACGAAAAATGTATGAGAAGGAATCCCATCATGCTTAATCTTCAGAAAAAACAGTATGAGGGCAAATAACTCATTTTTATCGGGGCACCTGTTTTTGTCAGGTGCCCCCGAACATTTAGTTAAAAAAGAGGAAGTATAATAAAATGTATCTTATTTCACCGAAAAAGAATCAGTATAAAGCAAATCTTCACTGTCACAGTACCTTTTCCGACGGACGGCGTACCCCCGAGGAGCTTAAGGAAATGTATAAGTCAAAAGGGTATTCTATCCTTGCGATAACCGACCACGAGGCTCCCCGTTACCATACGCACCTTTGGGATGATGATTTCCTCACTGTTACGGGTTACGAGTGCTATATAAGAATAGATCCCTCTGCCGCATATAAGCTCTTTCAGAAGGAGGTACATCTTAATCTTTTTGCAAGAGACCCCGAAAATGAGACTCATATATGCTACAACAAAAATTATTGCAAATATACCGACGAAGAAAGACAGATGGCGGTTCCTCATGCAGGAAGCGAAAGGGAGAGAGAGTATTCCCCCGAATATATAAACGAGTATATAAGGACCGCACGTGAGAACGGATACATCGTTGCATATAACCACCCCTACTGGTCACTTGAATCTGCAGACGAGGTATTCCGCTATGAGGGTCTGTTCAGCTTTGAGATGTGCAACAATAACAGCTATCTTATAAACGGTCTTGAGCTTAACGGTGCCTTTTACGATAATCTGCTTCTCCGCGGATGTGCCATTGCCTGCCACGGCTCTGACGATAACCATAATAAGAAGGAAGAGGGCGACCCGGAGTTTGATTCCTTCGGTGCATTTACAATGATCTATCCCGAGGCGTTTGACTACTCCTCTATCATCAGCGCAATGGAAAATGGAGAGATGTACTCCTCCACAGGTCCAGAGATATACGAGGTCTCCTTTGACCCCGAGGAGAGGATACTGCACGTTGAATGCTCGGGGGCTGAGCATATATACGTCTATAACGGCGGCAAGTCCCCCTACCGCGTACACAGAGGCGGAGCCGATGCCCCCATTACCTCGGCGGATTTCACGGTCAGCGCAAAAGCACCCTATATCCGTATCTCTGTAGTTGACGAAAAGGGTAAGAAGGCTGATACCCGCGGCTTTTTCCACCGTGAGCTTTTCGGTGAGGAATAATATACCGTTCAACCGATTATAACATAATAAGAAGATAATAGCAATACTATATATAATCTCCCAATTACCTCATGTGTTTCCGCTGCAGTATTTTTCTGATCAATGCCTCCCTCCGTGAGGGAGGGGGACCACGAAGTGGTGGAAGGAGTCTGCGGAACGTGAATTTTGCTGAATTTTTGTGTTTACGCACACTCCCTCAGTCGCCTGCGGCGACAGCTCCCTCACGGAGGGAGCCTTATGAAGCCGACATTCGGTCGGGAACATAAAGTCGAATTGGGACTATGTAATATGTATAAAAAAGCGTTTCCGAGCTTTCGCCGGAAACGCTTTTTCCTTTATATATTATTTACTTATAAGCTCAAGATACTTATCCTTTGCTTCCTCTGCGATGGATGCGTTTCTCTTGATCTTTCTGGAGGAGTTCTTTATAAATTCCTCGTCTCTGGTAACGAAATAGTTTATATGCTTATATGACTGTACTATGCCGTTAACCTCTGCAACAGCCTCACCCAGCAGCTCTCTTACCTGCTCTTCTGTGTACTCGCCCCCAAGCTTTTCTCTTAAGGCGTCACTGTCGGGGTGGATGATGGCTACGATATCGTAATCTCTCTTAGCCTCATTCATATATCCGACAACTACAGACTCCTTCACGTACCGATTCCTTGAGAGATACGTCTCAAGCTCCTCGGGGAATACGTTCTTACCGCCGTTTGTAACGATAACGTTCTTCTTCCGTCCTGTAATGTAAAGGAAGCCGTCCTCATCGATATAACCCAGATCCCCGGTGTGGAACCAACCGTCGATTATGACCTCGTCTGTAAGATCGGGTGCGTTGTAGTAGCCCAGCATCAGATTGTCGCCGCGGTAGCAGATCTCGCCGGTGCCGTCCTCGCTCTTATCCACTATCATCAGCTCGCCGTAGGATGGGGTAAGTCCGGCGGATGCATCTCTGAAGCAGCTCTCGTGATTGATAGCCGCAACGGGGGCACACTCGGTAAGACCGTAGCCCTGGATGGCGTGGAATCCGAGGTCACGCATTCCCGCGATTATCTCCGGGTCAGCCGCCGCACCGCCGCAGATAAAGAGGTTCAGTCTGCCGCCGAACATATTGTGTATATCTGCAAAAAGCTTCTTTGACAGATCAACGCCCACCTTCTTGCCGGCACGGTTAACGGCAATTGCGGCACGGAGAGCCTTGTCACGGCCCTGCTTCTTTGCTGTCTGCCAGATCTTCTTGTGCATAGTCTCAAGGAGAAGGGGGACGCACATTATCTTGGTCACCCCGGAGTCCTTCATATCCGCAATGATATGTCTCAGCCCCGTGCAGTATGCGACTGTGGCACCGATATAGATAGGTGCAAGGAAGCCGCAGGTACATTCGAAAACGTGGTGGAGGGGAAGCACCGACAGAAATACGTCGTTCGGTCCCACATCATTAAAGACGGCGGCGGCCTTCAGCACGGTGCAGATGTTCTTGTGTGACAGCATAACCCCTTTTGATACGCCGGTAGTACCGGAGGTAAAGAGCAGAACGCTCATGATCTCGCGGTCAACGGGGGCCACGAGATACGCGGTCTTTGAGTCCTCAATGCATTTTCTTCCTTCTTCGATCAGCTCGGGAATACGGCTGAAGGGAATGACCTCAACACCGGTAATGCCCTCAGTCTTTCCGATGATCTTATCAGCGCAGATGATAGCATCAAGCTCTGCGATACCGGCGATATTTCTGACCTCCTCTGCGGGGAGCTCCTTATCAAGAGGAACAACTACGCCCAGTCCGCATACCGTCACGATGTATGACAGTGCCCAGAAATAGCAGTTTTCACCCATAACGGCGATCCGTCCGCGGATACCTCTCTCAAAAAGAGCACAGCCGAGAGCGTCAATATCCTCTCCGAACTGCTGATAGGTGATAGGAGTATATACACCCTCCTTACGCTCAAGGAAGGCGGTCTCCTCTCTGTAAAGCTCAATGCTGGTGCGTACCATATGGCGCAGGTCGTATACCTTTCTTATTTTAGTTCCGATCTTCTTAGCCATGATATATCCTTTCGAATTTTGATTTTTCAACAAGTCAGTGAGTCAATTATACAACCCGAAATTGTATTTTTTTATAACAAATAGTTTCCGAGATGTTAATTTATCAAAATGCTTGATTTTATTCACGGGATTTTATATAATAAGTAGTGGTAATTATAAGGGGGAGTTTGTCCTCCGGTAACTGACAGGCAATTTCGCCGTGAAAGCGGCAGGATGGAGATAAAAATGTCCGATAAAGAAAGACGCGAGCATATAAGAAACTTTTCGATAGTTGCTCATATCGATCACGGTAAGTCAACACTTGCCGACAGAATACTTGAGTATACTCAGACGGTATCCACCCGTGAGATGGAGGAGCAGCTTCTTGACAATATGGAGCTGGAGAGGGAAAGAGGTATTACCATCAAGGCCAGAGCCGTGCGCCTCGGTTATGATGCGAAGAACGGTGAGCACTATACCCTTAACCTTATCGACACTCCCGGCCACGTTGACTTTAACTACGAGGTGTCCCGTTCGCTTAACGCCTGTGACGGTGCTATCCTTGTCGTTGACGCAACTCAGGGTGTTGAGGCACAGACTCTTGCTAACGCATATCTGGCAATAGATGCCGATCTTGAGATACTTCCGGTCGTTAATAAAATGGACCTTCCCTCTGCAAACCTTGATAAGGTACGCCAGGAGGTAGAGGATATTATAGGCATTCCTGCCGAGAACTGTCCTGCGGTATCCGCAAAGACAGGTCTAAATATCGATCAGCTTATTGAGAGTATAATTACAGAGCTTCCCGCACCCGAGGGAGATGAGAATGCTCCTCTTAAGTGTCTGATATTCGACTCATATTACGACAGTTATCTCGGTGTAGTCGTATACGTTAGAGTTATTGACGGTACTGTCCGCCCCGGCGACAGAATACGTCTTATGAGCACAGGTATGGAGTATGACATCGTTGATGTAGGTACCATGGGTGCTTTCGGACTTGACAAATGCGGAGAGCTTAAGGCGGGTGACGTTGGCTTCCTTACCGCAAGTATAAAGACTATCGGTGAGACCCGTGTGGGCGATACCGTTACCTCTGCAGAAAATCCCGCAGAGGAGGCGCTCCCCGGCTTCAGAGCCGTTCAGCCTATGGTATATGCAGGTATCTATCCTGCTGACGGTGCACGCTACGGCGACCTTCGTGACGCTCTTGAAAAGCTTCAGCTTAACGATGCCGCCCTTTTCTTCGAGGCGGAGACCTCTATTGCTCTCGGCTTCGGCTTCCGTTGCGGCTTCCTCGGACTTCTCCATATGGAGATAATGATGGAGCGCCTTGAGAGAGAGTTCAACCTTGATATTATTACCACAGCCCCCAGCGTTATATACGAGATAACTCTTCACAACGGCACGGTGCTGAGAGTAGATAACCCCACCAACTATCCCGCTCCCGAGGAGATAGAGATAGCCGCTGAGCCTGTGGTAAAGGCAAATATAATTACTCCCACCGAATACGTGGGCGGTATTATGGATCTCTGCCAGGATCGCCGCGGCGATTTCATTGATATGAAGTATATAGATACCGAGAGAGTGGAGCTTCATTATGATCTCCCGCTCAACGAGATAATATACGATTTCTTCGATGCCTTAAAGAGCCGTTCAAGAGGTTATGCATCTCTTGACTACGAGCTGTCCGAGTACCGTCCCAGCAAGCTTGTCAAGCTGGATATTATGCTCAACGGCGACGTGGTGGACGCTCTTTCCTTCATCGTTCACGAGGAAAAGGCCTATGCCCGTGCAAGAAAGATCGCAGAGAAGCTGAAGGAGAATATACCGCGTCAGCTCTTTGAGATACCCATTCAGGCGGCTATCGGCTCAAAGATCATTGCCCGTGAAACGGTAAAGGCAATGCGTAAGGATGTTCTTGCCAAGTGTTACGGCGGTGACATAACCCGTAAGAAGAAGCTGCTCGAAAAGCAGAAGGAAGGTAAGAAGAAGATGCGCCAGCTTGGCTCTGTGGAGGTATCTCCCGAGGCATTTATGGCGGTGCTCAAGCTTGATGAGGAATGATCTCTTTGCTATGAGTGAAAAACAGAATAAAAAACGATTGGGGATATATATACATATCCCCTTTTGTAAAAGTAAATGTGCCTACTGTGATTTTTATTCCGGGAATTTCTCAGCCGCAGACAGGGAAGAATACCTATTCTGCCTTGTCGAGCATATAAAAAGACTTGCACCCACAGCGGACGATTATGCGGTTGACAGTATATTCCTTGGCGGCGGTACTCCGACTGTCATCGGCGGAGAGGGAATAGCGAGGATAGGTGAGGCGTTATCTATTTCCTTTCACCTGTCGCGTGACACCGAATTTTCCGTTGAGGCTAATCCCGGTACGGTTGAGCGTGCCGACCTTGACACAATGAAGAGGGCAGGGGTTAACCGCATCAGCTTCGGACTTCAGAGCAGTCATGACAGCGAGCTTAAGGCTCTTTCAAGAATACACAGCTATTCTGAGTTTCTCTCGGCTTATTCCGACGCAAGAGATGCGGGATTTGACAATATAAATATTGACCTTATGTACGGTCTCCCCGATCAGACGGTGGATTCATTTGCCGAAACTGTGGAGAGGGTATCTGCTCTTTCTCCCGAGCACCTATCCCTTTACGGACTTAAGATAGAGGACGGCACCCCCTTCGGACGCATGCGGGACAGGCTCGTTCTCCCTGACGAGGACAGTGAATACGAAATGTACCTTATGGCCGCCGATCTGCTCCGTGCGGCAGGCTACCGTCACTATGAGATCAGCAACTATGCAAAGCCGGGACAGGAGTGCCGTCACAATCTTAAATACTGGGATGCTCTTGAGTATATCGGCTTCGGTCCCTCGGCATACTCATACTTCGGCGGCAGGCGATATGGCTATATCGGTGACCTTACTGAATATATAGCCGCAGTAAAAGCGGGATGTGAGCCGATAGAATATTCAGAGGAGATAACGGAGAAGGACAGAGAAGCGGAATATATTATGCTCCGTCTCCGCCTTCGCGACGGTATCACCCGGGGAGATTTCTATGACCGGTTCGGCATTGACTTTGCCGAAAAATACCGGGAAAAGCTGTCAAAATATATTTTCCTCGGCATCATGGAGAATGACCGAGACAGATATTACCTTGGCGACAGAGGCATGTACGTCAGCAATACCGTCATATCCGATATTGCCGAGTTTGACGTATAAGCGCCTCTGCAGAGGGGTATATTAAAAAAGCGTTCTTTTGCGACGGTAAACGGCAAAAATACATCTTGACATATTGAAGAAAACAGTATACAATTATATTGTAATCACATATCCGTGAAAGGAGTATTACTATGGCAGACGAAATTTTTGAGGGTGAATTTTACACTCTGACAGATGAAGAAGGAAATGAAAGCCAGTTTGAGCTTATAGGCTCATGCGAGCTTGACGGTAAAACATATATGGCTCTCGTCCCCGTCGGCGAGGATGAGGAGTACGTTATCCTCAGAAGCGAGATCGACGAGAACGGCGAGGAGTCTCTTGTAACCATCGACGATGACGATGAGTTTGACCGCGTAGCAGACATCTTTGACGATGAGCTGTTCTCTGAGGTCGATTACGACGCGGAGTAATATCCCCTCTGTCTTCTTCCTGCTTAGTTCGTGATAAAGCAAGCAATTAAACCCACAAGATAATAAATGGAGCAGTCTTTCTCCCATCGGGAATGCAGACCTCCCGCATTTGCCTCAGTGTGCATTCTGCGCGCGACGCAAAATGCGGATGTTGGTAGCACAAAGACGGAGAGGCCGCACCAGCCTTGCGAGAGCAGGGTTTATCATTCTTGTTTTACACGGCTCGGTGGGTCATTATGAATAATAAAAAACGCCCAACCAAATGGGCGTTTTTTATTATATATAGCAGTTATTAGATCACTGTGCATATAATGTTTAGATGAGGTGTTAATGTGATCGTATCGGTGCCTTGAGCGGGGAACAGAGCCTCCATGGGTACCTTCAGAATGGAGGCGACGGTGAATAAATTATTTTCTTAATGCTTGCCCTGCCACAGGCTCACTTTCCCGTGATTTTAATTTGTTTTTTTATTCTCTCTCGGAAAAAGAAGCAACAGCGACGTCAGAAGCAGGCCTGCGTATCTGAAGAGACGGACTATATCGCCTAATAATTTTATCGTATCAAAGATAGTGATATGACCGACTAAATTGCTGTTATTATAGATGTAGTTCACTATCCGGATGTTACTGCATAATGAAACGGTGATATCCGCCGCAAGTATCGCAACTATACCGATAATTATGAGTACGTTTGGCTTACCAAGTGTTTTTTTACCGATAAACAGGTGTGTGAATATTAAAATACCGATGGGAAGAATAAAACTGATCGCTTCACCTGCACTACCGAAGGTGTCAATCCGTGCGAAAACAAAGCTAAGTATGTAATCTAAGATAATATATGCCACCGTCACGCCGAGTGCTGTAAGAAATTTCTTTTGACTGCCGGCGAAGGACACGAGAGCTAAGGATAAGATGAATACTGAAGAGAAAAGAAGTATCATTTTTGGGGACGGAACAAATAAGCTGATAATATAAGCTATCACAGTAGCGGAAAGCAGTATGATTGCTGCTTTTTTTCTTCTGTTTTTCTTGTCCGCATCGTGTACCTTTTCTGTAGCTGGGATCATTTTCTTTTTTACCAATACTGGAACAGCCCAAACACCCCATCCGATCGCATCACCAATTGAAGCACATAACACGTAGGCAGCTGCCAAAAGCCAGGAAAGACAGGACAAATCATTTTGATTCAAGATCACTAAAATAATAAACGATATTCCCGCGACCAAACACAGAGCTGCGGGGATCAGTCTTGCCCACAGCTTTTTTACCTCAAAGCACAAGATCAATTGTAAGATCAAAAAGCTCAGAAAGGAAATTGCCATTACTTCAGAAAAAGACTCAATTATCATAGTGGTTCTCCTTTGTCATTGTTTTATTTCATACCGCGATCTGTCAGTTCAAAACATATTTAATGGGAATATATCTGTGATTTCTGTCAATGCTGTTTTGCAGTTTTGAAGAAGAAACGGCGTCAAAAACGATGGAAACGGTATTGCCTTCGTTTAAGGTGTGCTCAAGCTCTGTATCGCCTAAATAAAAGGATACTTTCTCTGCCATTGACGGATCCTGAAAAGCTACTGTGATTTTAATTTGTTTTAGCTTAACATTACCCTCCGCCAAATAAAGCTTTATGACTTTTTCTTCCCAATCGTAAGAGCAATGACAGCCCGACAATGCGGCACCTGTACCAACGGCCGTCGTATCTATATAATCAATGATCGTATCATCAAAATGACCGCCGTGTCTCGATGAGTACTCTCTTTCATCATATAAGATATGATGATATTCGTCATTCATTCCGTCAAAGTCATAGTCGCTGATAACGACAAAATTTAATACACCGCCGTCATCCACAAGAAAGTGTAAAAACCCGTTTTCACCGAGGGAATGATAGTTAAAAAGATAGCACAGTATTGGTAAAAGTACGGCAGACAACAAAAGTGTCCCGATATTAACACGTTTTCTCAGTGTGACTTTCAGCAGTATAGCTGCAATGATGAAGGCTAATGCTATCAAAAAGAAATAATAGATCACACCGAAGCTGGGCGGGATAAACCCGGCCCCGGAATCATTATTATAGGCAGAGCTGTAGTTAAATATAAAAACCAAACCGCAGATCAAAATAATAGCAACGGCAAAGATCAAAGGCAGTATCCATCTGATACGGCCGGACTGCTTTTTTTCAGCTTCCTGCATAATTTTACCACCTTTATTTGATTATAGTAACCGAATGTGAAGATTACAGTAACATAATGTAAAGAAATCAGAAAAGGATATATTTGCTCTGTGGTAATTCGCTTACCAGTTTGGATCATCCATTATGTTGGGTGTCTTGTCTGTCCAGCCAACATAAAACGCAGTAATATCGCTGATATTATTTTGGGTGATATAATATGCCGGGTACAGCATGACGTCATTGGGATAGAATATGTATGTAAGCAACTCTCTTGTAGGTGAGGAACTGAGATCCTCTGCACCGTACAGATACAGTATCTCACTTGCAACAAGTGACACCTGTGACCCGGAGGGCATTACTTCATTTGTAACCGTGTCACGGGTAAACATAATTATGTGCTCAACGATATCATATCCCGAACCTCTGGGGGGATTTATGGCATATCCCGTGCCGTGCTGGTCAAACGCGGTAATGCAGATTACCTCGGTTCCGTAGGTAGACTTAAGTGACTCGATCATCTTATCATCTGTGGGATAACCGAGCTGTTGTGCCGCTTGCTGAAGTATATCGGTGGATACATATTCTTCATAGTCTACACTGCCGCTGTATGACAGGGAATAGCTTTGCTTTACAGTTAATTTCAGGTCAATTGCGTGTTTTTTGGCTTCATTTTCAAGGAATCTCAGTCCCGGCATTATCTCATTTGTGTTAAAAGATGACATTTCTCCTTTAGTCCAGTTGCTCTCTGAGTTGTTCATATAGAAGATAACCACAGAAATATCGCCACTCAGATCACGGCATTCGCCAAGATTATAATCCGGTCTCAGGGCGTTGATGCCGATAGGAAAGTCCGGGTCTAATACACCGCAACTGGAGCAGGTATTGCCGTTGAATTTGTGTCCGAGAGGGTCACCTATCTTTATTTTACAGCGTAAACATTTTGCGGGGTCTGTACATGTGGCGTCATCCCATAAATGTCCAAGCTTTTTACCGATCTTTTTTTCACATAGGGTGCAGTATGTGGCTGTGGTGCAAGTCGCACTTTTCAGCTTGTGTCCCAGTGCCTCTCCCACGGTTTTACTGCAGCGAGAGCAGGTGGCGGGGGTGGTGCATGTAGCTTCGCTTAAACTGTGTCCCAGTGCTTCACCAAATGTTTTCATACAGCGGGTGCAGGCAGAAGGAGTGGTACATGTAGCGGCTGTGGCACTGTGACCAAGTGCCCCGGCCAGTGTTATATTACAGCGGGAGCAGACGGAGGCATCGGTACAGGTAGCTTCAGTGGCATCATGCCCGAGAGCCTCACCTATAGTCTCGCCGCAGCGCGAACAGACAGAAGCATCGGTACAGGTAGGATCAGCGGCATCATGTCCGAGAGCCTCACCTACAGTCTCGCCGCAACGTAAGCAGACAGAGTCTTCGGTACAGGTGGCAGCTTCGGGATCATGACCGAGCGGGTCTCCCTCTGTTTCCCCACAGCTGCAGGTCGATGGTGAGGTACAGTCAGCCGGAGCATACTCATGAGTATGCTGGGGTTCGGTGTCTTTGTTCTGGCTTGTTCCCGCAGGCTGTCCGTCAGCTTCATCGCAGGAAGCTAACAGGAGCACAGCGGCAGTCAAAATAATAAAGGCGATCAGAAGGGTTTTCGCTCAAAGGGACAAAAATTGACCAATGGGTGAAAGCCGGTACGGGACAAGAGAAAATCCGATCATCGAAAAGATGGTCGGATTTTTCTTTATATACAGATGAAAACAGCTCCGAGGT
>JAFQUL010000142.1 GCA_017408535.1 Clostridia bacterium | reverse complement strand
TCTCCTCATCCACCACTGAAATCCTTCGGATTTCCTGTGGTCCCCCTTCCCCGCTGGGGAAGGCTACCGCTGCGGCGGGGACTATGTAAAGCTAAAAGCTTTTTCGAACCACGGGCTTAGCCCGTGGTATTCGTTATACAACAAAAGCAAGGGACCGCGAGATATCGCAGTCCCTCGCCGTATTCATCAATACTTAGGCATTCTCTGGCGGGAAATATTTATCGATCCCTCGGGGATCACCGACAAATTGTCAAGCGACTTACCGGTACCGATAGCCACACAGTGCTCCGGCTTGTCCGCAATGCGGGTCTTGATGCCGGTCACGTTTGCGATAAGACGGTCAAGGCCGTAGATGAGGCAGCCGCCGCCCGTCATAATAATTCCGCCCGTCATTATATCACCGATAAGCTCGGGGGGAGTGCGCTCTATTACGTTGCACACCGCCTCTATAACGGCGGTGATAGGCTCCTCAAGTGCCTCCGGCATCTCGTTTGAGGAAAGATGCACGGGCTTGGGAAGACCGGTAATAAGACAGCGTCCCTTAACGTCAATGGTACGGGGTTCGTTTGACGGCCACACCGTACCGATGGCTATCTTGATCCTCTCGGCGGTTCTCTCACCGATAAGAACGTTGTATTTTTTTCTTACGTATCTGATGATCGCCTCATCAAATTTGTTGCCCGCTATCTTGATAGACTCGGACACTACCACACCGCCGAGGGATATTACCGCAACGTCGGTGGTACCGCCGCCGATATCGACTATCATATTGCCCCTGGGCATAGATATATCAAGCCCTGCACCGATGGCGGCCGCCACAGGCTCTTCTATGAGATAGGTACGCTTGGCGCCTGCCTGACGGGCAGCGTCAACTACCGCTCTCTCCTCTACCTCGGTAATACCGCTGGGCACGCAGATAATTACCCTGGGCTTGAACAGCACCGATCCGCAGGCACGGCGGATAAAGTACTGTATCATTTTAAGTGTCACCTCGTATTGGCTGATAACACCGTCACGAAGGGGACGTATAGCTACTATATTACCGGGAGTACGACCCAGCATCTGCTGAGCGTCACGCCCTACCTTAAGCATTCTGTCGGTGTTCTTGTCTATGGCAACAACAGAAGGTTCTTTAAGAACGATCCCCTTTCCCTTGACATAAACGAGCACCGAGGCTGTGCCAAGATCTATTCCTATATCCTTGCTCATCATAACCCGGTCCCTCCGACGCACACTGCATATTTGTAATTATGTTATGCAGTATGCGGCTTTTTATCCTCTCGTAAAGAATACTTCTCCATACTAATAATACCATTATAACGCATATTACGGCAAAATGCAAGAAAATTTACGTTTTTTCAGTTCCGGTAATGCCGATATCCCGTGACAAGTGCCGTCCTGCCTTTGATACCGACAGAGAAATTACCTCCTCGGCACCCATTCGGTACAGCAGTACCGCCGCCCGTGACATGGTGGCACCTGAGGTCACCACGTCATCTATCAGCACCATTCTCCTGCTCTTAAGCGAGAGGCCGTCTATCTGAAAGATAGACTTCTCGGCGTTTAGCTTTCTCTGTCTGTAGTCAAGTTCTCTCTGCTTTACTCCGCCGCGGCGGACAAAGGCTCTGATGAAATCACAGCCGAGGAGCCGCGACACCTGCTTTGCCATCACCTTTCCCTGGTCAATGCCGTTTCTTCTCCGCTCCTCCTCTGTTCTCGGAGGATAGGTGAGAGTGACGGATGCCGGATCTACCCCACGGGCGGAAAGATACTCAATGAGTCGGCCGGCACATTCCTCTGAAACAAAGCGGCTGACTCTTCTGTTCCTTCCCCGCTTGAGGGAGTAAATAATTCCTGCCGCCGTGTCTCCGCCGCCATCGTAAAACACCAGCTTCAGATGGTCGCGTATTCCCGAGAGATACATCTCTCCCTCTCCGCAGAGGCAGTCTGTCACCGCCATACCGCATACGC
>JAFQUL010000141.1 GCA_017408535.1 Clostridia bacterium | reverse complement strand
TGATTCCGTTCTGAAGGACAACAGAATAAAAGAGCTTGAAAGCATAGAGCCGGCACCAGATCCGGTAGATGCTTATGAGGAATCCGCAAAAATCATAAAGAGTGCGAAGATCGATGCAGCTGTGATCATTTCAAAAGCGGAGCTGGAGGCAGGCTTTATCGCCGTGCGTTCAGAGAAACAGCGTCAGGCTATTGCGCAGATAATAGAAGAAGAGCTGACCGAGATCATCAACGAGTACATTGACGATTATTCAAGCCGTACCAACGATATTTTCTCAGAGCTGTCGGTCGAATATAAGAAACTCTATATCAAAAACGCAGAGACCCACGAGCAGCTTGTGCGTTCACGTGCTTCTCTGGCAGAAAACGCAAAAGAAAGAATCCTTAAAACAATAGAAACGATATCCTTTGACGACGAAGAAGAA
Source organism: Clostridia bacterium (assembly GCA_017408535.1). GTDB lineage: Bacteria > Bacillota > Clostridia > Oscillospirales > CAG-272 > RGIG2161. The sequence goes on along the minus strand of JAFQUL010000141.1, from coordinate 24,508 downwards.
AACAGCTGATCACCGTCGGTAAAGGCGTACTGCAGTGAAGTCCGGCTTACCGTACGTGAGCCGGGCTTCTTGAATATACACTGTAGTAAAAGAGAGGAAAATGATGAATCTCGGTGAAAAAATAAAGAAAGCACGTCTTGAAGCAAAAATGACCCAGGCTGAGCTGGCAGGCAATAAGATCACCCGTAATATGCTCAGCCAGATAGAAAACGGGAAAGCTACCCCCAGCGTTTCCACGGTTAACTACATAAGCGAGCGGCTTGGTCTCTCCGGCGGATACCTTCTCAGTGAAAGCGAGGATGATTCGCTTTACAAAAAGTCCCTTTATATAGATCAGATAAAATCGGCATATAAAAAAGGTAAATTCGATAAATGCTATTCCCTGTGCCGTGAAAACTATTCAGACAGCGATGACGAGCTGCTTATGATGCTCTCTGAGTCTGCCCTTCGGCTGGGAATACAAAATTACAGAGACGGCAGACTTGATATTGCATACGATTACTTCTGCGAGGTCATAAAATCCGCCGAAAAATGCTGTTACGACACCGATGATACGGTGTTCAGAGCATCGGTATATTTTGATCTTATCCGTGATACCGGATATTCCGGAAACAGTGCTTTCTCTGCAAAGAAAATAATATCCGAATCAGACGGTTTTCAGCTTCTGCTGTACCGTAACCTTGCAGAAATGATAGACTCAGGCAAGCAGGGACTTGCGGCTTCACTTGCCGGCAGCGGTCTTCTGACCGATATGCTTCTGTCTATGCATATCAATGCCAAGCTGGATATGTCAAAAAAGGATTACGGAGCGGCACTCTCTCAGCTTAAAATGATACTGAGTGAATTCGATCTTACCGAGATCGACTCTGTAATGCTCTTCAAGATCTATTCTGACCTTGAGATCTGTTGTAAGGAGCTTGAGGAATATCAGAGTGCATACGTATACTCCGAAGAAAAAAATGCTATCCTACAAAAAATAAAGCTACCAAGACGCGACGGACGTTCATCAGGCAGGAGATAAACAATGAAAAAAACTGTATTTTTAATCTGGTTTCTGCTTTTATCAATATTCATTACCGGTTGCTCTGAGCTTGCACCTGTTCCCCTGCCACCGGACAGCACCCCGTATGAAACGGAAGCTGAGCCAATGGATACGATATCCGAATCAGAGTATGCCGATCTGTTTGAGGAAGAAGAAAAAAAGAATACCCGTATCAGCTTTCTGTGTGCAGGAGATAACGTAATACACCCTGCCCTTTATATTGAGGCAAAGCGCAGAGCAACTGCAGATACAAGAGAATATAATTTCCTTCCCATGTACAGCGATGCTGCCGAGCTTATCGCCTCCAGTGACATAGCCTTTATCAACCAGGAAACGTTAATGGCAGGTGACGAGAAATACGGTCTGTCGGGATATCCCCATTTTAATTCCCCGCAGGATCTGGCGCTGGATCTGTACGATCTCGGCTTTGATATCGTAAATATTGCAAATAACCATATGCTGGACAAGGGGGCATCCGGTCTTGAGGATACCCTTGACTATTACGATACCCTTGATTTTTTCATGATCGGCGGATACCGTGACCACGAGGATTATGATACTCTGAGAATATACGAGAAGGACGGTGTAAAGATAGCTATGCTGTCCTACACGTACGGAACCAACGGCTTGAGACTTCCGTCATCATCAGAGCTCGTCGTTCCGTATCTGAATGAAGCTACGGTGGAAAGGCAGATAAGAAACGCAAGAGAAAACGCCGATCTCGTGTTTGTGTCCGTCCATTGGGGAGAGGAAAACTATACCTATCCCTTCCCGGAGCAGAAGCGTTATGCAAAGATCATGACAGACGCCGGAGCCGACGTAATTATCGGACATCACCCCCACGTTATTCAGCCCATCGAATGGATGAAGGGAGAAAACGGCAATAAGACTCTGTGCATATATTCTCTCGGTAACCTTGTCTCAGAGATGGCAAAAAGTATCAATATGGTAGGAGGCTTTGTAAATTTTGATATAGTCGTAGAAAACGGCGGAGAGCCTTTCATTGACAATGTGAAATTTATTCCCACCATATTCCATTACGGGCTTAACTATTTCTCCACACACCTTTATTTTATGGATGATTACAGCGAGGAGCTGGCAGCTGTACACGGCACCAGAATATACGGCAGTACCTCTGAGCATACCTATAGCTATGAGGATTTTAAGGACGTGGTCAGAAATAATATTGCAGAGGAATTTCTGCCGGAATATCTTAAGGCGGATAACTGAGTTATGAAAAAGCACAAGATTTGCTGTTTTACCGGACACAGGGTCATTTCCGACAAGGACTCTCCCCGCATAAGCACTTTGCTGGCTCTCATACTTGAAGAGCTGTATCAAAAGGGATGCAGAGAGTTTCGCAACGGCGGAGCACTGGGCTTTGATACCGCCGCCGCTCTTGAGTGTGTCAGATTAAAGGAACGTCATCCGGACGTCAGGTTTCTGTTTTTCCTTCCCTGCCGTGAGCAATGTAATAAATGGAAAGCCAAGGATATAAAGATCTACAAGGAGCTGCTTGCAAAAGCTGATGAGGTCAGCTACGTTTGCGATTTCTATAATGAGTTCTGTATGCAGACCCGTAATATGAAGCTGGTCAACGATTCTGACGTATGCGTTTGCTATAAGCACCCGGGGGTTGGCGGAGGCACTGCCTTTACCGTCAAATATGCCCTTAAAAACGATGTTGAGATCATTAATCTCACAGATATCCTTCCGTAAAAAAAGAAGCCTCAAGAGGCAATGGGCAATAGAAGTTTAGATAAGCCCGATCCCGTATTTCCCCCATAATAGATTCAACTGAGTATGTATTAAAAGCTATGCCAAAAATAATTGCCCGCATCAACAGAGAGAATCCGGTAATGCGGGCGATTTTATTACTTAAATCAGCTTTGTTATTTCGTCTCTTACAAAGTCAAATCTCTCATGAGAAAAATCTTTCTTTATGCGGTCAGTATGCGTTTCTCCGTCAAAAGAAAACCAAAATGTGGTGGTTGGGTAATCATATTCGGGAGATGCCAGAATGGATGTGTGTCTTTTATCTTTCGGAAGTTGCGGATAATCCCACACATCAGATATTCCATATGAACCGTTTTCCAGACCAACAGCATAATCGTCTGTTTTTCTCGCATGGTATACTGCCAAATCGGCACATCTGATTGTATTTTCCGAGTCATGCATCTCGGCATAATGCTCAGCCATCCTTGTATATGCCAAGGCAATCATGAGTCCATCGTCAAGGTAATCTTTGTTTTCATAGAAAATCTCATACAATTTTGGAATTTTCTCAAGAATAGCAATGGCCTGTTCGTGTGTAAAAAATGCTTTTCCATCTACTTCAATCGTGGAGATAAAACAAATATCATCACAAAGAGAAGCAAAGCTTCCATTAATGCTCCGATGTATATTATATATTTTTTCTTTGCCCTGTGCCAGCATAAGTTCAAAATCGTTATAAGAAAACATAAAATTTGGAACACTTTCTGCAATTTTCAACGCTTCATCCCGTTTACCCTGACGGATATAGATGCCGCACAATCTGCCATCAGCAAAATTCTTCAAATATGCATCTTTTGTACCTTCGCGAACCTTTTCATACAGCGCAATACGTTCTTTCAGACGAGCATCATAAGTATCCTGTTCGTCTCTGTAATCAAGTGCATTCGCCAATCTCAGCATCAGTTTGTAAGAAGCGGGAAATTCTGCAAGACCGAGGCGGTATATTTCTGCGGCTTCTTTTGCTGACCGCTTCCCGGCCTGAACGATAATTTCATCGATTTTTTCTTCCTGTGTAGTAAGATCAATTCCAAGAATAATATCAGCAGATACACCGAAAATACGAGACAAAAGCGGAATCTGGCTGATATCCGGCGCATTTCTGTCACATTCCCAGCCTGACACGGCAGCTGATGTAAGTCCGAGAAAATCTGCAAGCTGTTCCTGCGTCATATCGTTTTCATGACGCAATTTTTTAATTGTAGATCCTATTGACATACAATTCTCCTTCAAAATTTATATTTCGGTACCGTTGAATATATTGTACCAATCAATTTATATTTCCGCAAGACAGCATTCGTGTATCAGAATTATAGTTTTACTTGAATTATCAATTTATACTATATATTCGCAACATAACCTATAAAAAATCTTATACATAAAAACTTTTATATTTCTATAAAGCATTTCGGGTATAAGAACTTGTTTTTGCCTTTAAATGCCTTAAAAACTTGTATTTTAATATATAGCTCGAACACAATGACTCCCCAAAAACGATTTTAGCAGAGTCTTCACTGCGTCACCACGATTTCAAGCAGATAGGCTTTGTATTTGCAGTATTCTCATACACATCTAAACGGCTGACCATAGAAAAAAGGGCAACTCCGTAGAATTACCCTTAACAAAAATTAATATGTCTTATCTAAACTACATTGCCCCAAATGGGCTTCTTTTTTTAGTTATTTACTGTCTCATTTTTTCTCTTTGTTCTTTTCTTTATCTCACTCTGCACGATACGGATAAGCACGAGCCCGAAGACAGTTGACAGGAGAGTGGTACAGGGCGAATTAAACCATATACCGGTAAGTCCCAGCGGCCATAATAACAGAAGTGCTATCAGCGGGAATACCAGGGCAAATGAAACTGAAAGAAGAGTGGCATAAAAAGGCTTTTCTATTGCACTGAGGAAACTCTGTGCGGTGGTGGAAAATCCCCTGAAAAACATTCCGATAGAGAATATCTTCATCGCACCTGACGAAAGATCAAGGAGAACTGTGTTTCCGCTCTCAACAAACATAGATGCCAAAGGACGGGAGAAGAAAAACATAGTCCCCGCAAAAATTATACTGAGTGTAAAAGTACCGATATAATTACAAATTGCTATCTTTCGGACTCTGCCGTAATTCTCTGCTCCCCAGTTAAAGCCTATTGCCGGTGCCAAAGAATCACTCATACCGTAAATCAGCGAAAATCCCATATCGCCGGCATACAGCAGTACTGCGTATGCGGCAACTGCCGTAGTACCGCCGCCTGCTCCCAGTGCTTTGGTACCGAGGGTCACAAGAGAGATGTTCATCATAATAGAGGTAACACGTCCGGCAATATTGTTGAGGAACGCAGGTGAGCCGCAGGCAACTATCTGCCGTATCATTCTGAAGTGAAAGACGGGCCGGGTAAACTTGAGGATAGCTTTACCCCGAAGAAACGGTATCATAGCCAGAACAGAGCACGCACACATTGAAAGACAGGATGCAAGTGCAGATCCGACAACGTCCATGTCCAGAACAAATATAAACAAAAACAGCAGCACCAGGGTCATAACGTTACAGAATATGTTTATAAGCATACTTGCTCTGACATACCCGCTGATACGCAAATAGTTGTCCATGGCAAAAAACACTGTACTTATAGGACTGCATATAGCATAGGTCCGTATATAACGGGCGGCCATATCAAGTATATTATCCTCTGCTCCCATCAAAGCCGCAAGAGGCTCGGACGCAAACATCATTACAGCGCCCATTAGCACCGAAACGGCAAATATCATAATTATAGAGCAGGAAAAGATATTATTGGCGGTCTTTTCATCTTTTCTGCCAAGCGCAATAGATATTGGCACAGACGAGCCCACCGCAACAAGATCTGACAGTGAAAAATTAATTAATATCATCGGGAATGCGATGTTCACCGCCGTTAAGGCGACCTCGCCGAGCTTTTGCCCGAGAAATACGCCTTCGATAAGGCTGTACACCGACATGGCAAACATACTGACGACTCCCGGTAAAGCCACCACAAAAAACAGCTTCCACGGTTTCATCGTGGCGAACATCACTTTTGAATCGACCTTCATAGAATAACTCTTATTCCACAGTATTTATAAGCTGTGAACTGTCCTTTCGCTTCTTATCTCTGAGCTTGTCACCTTCTCTTGCATATCCGAGAGTGATAACAAGGCGCACGGTACCGTCAACAGCGCAAATACGGCGTATCTTCTCATCGTCGAGCCACCCGAGAATACAACTGCCAAGACCCTGGGCGGTTGCCTCTGCGGTAATATAGGCGGCAAGAATACCGATATCGATGGAACGGTAATCGTTCTTCTTCAGCTTAGCACCGAGAGCGACAGTTGCTACATAAGGCATCTCGGAAATCACCAGCATTAGGGGGGCATCGGCGGCAAATTTATTCATACCCATACCCTGCACCGCCGCGGCTACCCGTGACGCACTCTCACCCTTACAGACGGTTATACGGTATGGCTGTCCGTTACAGGCAGAGGGAGAAAGAATTGCCGAATGAAGTATTTTATCAAGCTTTTCTTTTTCTACCTCTCTTGCCGGATCATAGCTTCTGCAGGACTGTCTGTTTTCTGCGATCTCAGTAAAGTTCATCTTATACCTCTTTTACCTAATAAACAAAAATGCCCGGAATAGCGCACATACTGCGTAATAACCGAGCTCACCCGACATCTTATCCGACAGGCAGAGGAAAAAGATTCCTCTCAAGCACTACGGTGCTCTGTCCTCCGATGACCGATATTTCATTACACAGATTATATCAAAAATATAAGGTTAATTCAATAGTTTTTTGAAAATGTGTTATTAACACATTTTTTTAAGCAAAAAACAGGTCTTCGTCCTAGATAACAAAGACCTGTTTTACACTTTTTCAGTTTCAGAAACCGATCTCATTTAGCCACTCAGCAAGAAGAGGTGACCAAAGCTTTACACCGGGACGGTCAAGTCCAAGACCAAGGCCGTGATTGCCGGTGGGGAAAATATGCATCTCATAGGGGATGTTCTTATCTCTGAGAGCTTTCGCCATATTCAGACTGTTTGCCGACGGCACACAGTCATCATCCGCCGTATGCCACAAAAACACAGGGGGACAGTCAGAGGGGACGCTGTTCTCGCCAGAGAGACGGGAAAGCAACTCTTTGTCAGCATATCCATCGGCACCGAGAAGCTCTCTGGCAGAGCCCTTATGGGCATATTCCTTTTCAAGAGTGACAACCGCATAACAAAGTACTCCGGCATCGGGGCGGCAGCTTACACGGTCGATCTCATCACCGTCGTCCCTGCCGTAATCGTAATGCTCTATTGCCATTACGGTAAGGTGACCGCCGGCGGAAAAGCCAAGTACACCGATCTTGTCGGGAATAACACCGAATTTTTCCGCATTATATCTGACGAAACGTACCGCACGCTGAACATCCCACAACTGAGCGGGATAGCGGTAAGGAGAGAGACGGTATTTAAGCATAAATGCATTGATACCGTGGCTGTTGAGAAACTCACATATCTGTTTTCCTTCGTGATCCTCTGCTCTGTGAGTGTACCCGCCGCCGGGACAAACTATCACGGCAGAACGAGGCATTCCGTCATCAATAATATACGCATCCACAGAGGGTTCAGACTGCCCCACAGACAGGTCAAAGCCCGGTGCCCCCTTTTCCCAAAGTAAATAATTTTTCATATTTTCTCTCCTTTTCAAAATTCCGGGATCGAAGGAAGTCCACCCTTTTTCAGAGTACTCTTCCCCGCATTATTTGCGGCAAAAGCGGCGAACTCCGCTATATCGCCTATATTAAGCTCATCAAGAGCTTTACCGGATGAGATAAACTTGTGTATAAAGCTTCCGAAGAAGATATCCCCCGCACCGGTCGTATCTACTGCAGAAACGTCTGCCGAGGGGACGTGTCCGCGTCCGGAGGCTGTTGCAAAATATGCACCGTTTTCTGCATCAGTTATCAGGACAAGCGAGATACCGAGTCCAAGGAAAAAACTTTCGGCTTCCTCTGTGGTTGTCTTACAGGAGAGCATCTCCGCTTCTTCTCTTGATACCTTGAGTATATCTGCATAGCCGATATATTTCATTATTTTCTCGATAGCTGCAGCCTCGCTCTCCCAAAGTGCAGGACGGTAGTTAGGGTCATAGGTAATGACACATCCCGACTCTCTTGCCGTTCTGAGCGCATAGGCGGTCGCCTCCTCACAGCACTCGGAGGTGAGAGAAAGAGACCCGAAATGGAATATATCAGAGTTTTTTATAAGCTCTGTATCAACATCATCCTTAGAAAGGAAGGTATCTGCATTAAAGCTGCGGTAAAAGCTGAAGGACCTGTCACCCTTATCATCAAGAGAAACGAACGCCAAAGTGGTATTATGTACCTTATCCGTTATCAAATTACTGTCATCTATCCCGGCATTCTTTACCACCTCGCGGAGATGGGCACCGAACATATCATCGCCGACCTTACCGATAAAAGCGGCACGTCCGCCGTATTTTGCAACTGTAGCAAGAAAGGTTACGGGAGCTCCTCCGGCCTTACTGACAAACATATTATCCCCGCTGTCATCACGGCCCATAGGAGCCATATCTATCAGTATCTCACCGAGAGCGGTAACGTTATACTTTTTCATTTTCGTCATCCTAACTTTTTACTCAGAAAACACCTTTTTAGCATTTGCAAGTGTAGTCTTGGCGCCCTTGACGATATGATCGAAATCAGCACCTGCAGATATCATATTTATGCCCATATCAAAATATGTACGCATAAGCTCCTCATCGTTGGGTGTCATTGATATTCCGATGGTCTTGTTATACTTATTCATTACCTCGATAGTTCTCTTGACTAACTTAAGGTTATTCTCGCCGAGGCAGTTGCCAAGCTCATTAATAGAGCCGGAAAGATCCATCAGACCGAATATGTATCCGTCAATGTAAGGATTCTTAACTATGTTTTCAAGATCGTCAACTGCGGACTCCCGCTCTATCTGAATAAATCTGCAGGTCTTGGTATGTCCGTTTCTGAAATACTCAGGCTCATCGTCAAGGCCGAATTTTACAGCTCTCTTGGGGCCGCAGCCGCGGTTGCCAAGCGGGGGTAAAGAGTGTAGTTTATCATCTCCTCAGCTTCTTTTGCGTCCTTGATCATGGGAAAGATAATTCCGTCTACTCCCATCTCCATAACCTTCTTGGTATAGGTAAAATCATGCTGAGGAACTCTGACAATAGTAGCAGTTCCTGCGGCCTTTGCACAGTTGATCATGCTGTATAGCTGTTCAAAGGAAATATAAGCGTGCTCAAGATCTATCCATATAAAGTCAAAACCGATATATCCCATCATTTCAGCTATGCTGGGATCTGTCATTGTAATGTGTGTTCCGCAGATATTCTGCTTTGCGAGAACCTTTTCGCGAAGAGTCATTTGCCTTTTCCTCCGTTCGCCGCCGATCGGCGGCCTTTATTCATTAACTCAAGTATAACACAACAGAAAAAAAATAACAACATTTAAAAACAAAAAACTCTGTAAATTAAGAAAAGCTATTTACAAATCAGCTGCTCTGTAATAAAATGATATGGTAGTATAAAATCATTCAGTTTTACACAGGAAGATATGACCAGATGAAAGATTCGGTAGACAAAACAAAAAAAGAGCCCTCGTACATACAGCTGTACGAGCAGTTAAAAAAAGATATAGTAAAGGGCAACTACAGATACGGTGCCCGCCTTCCCTCAAAGCGGCTAATATCAGAGGAAACCGGTGTAAGCGTTATTACCGCAGAGCACGCATATTCCATACTTTGTGACGAGGGATATGCCGAGGCAAGGTCACGGCGGGGGTATTTTGCCGTATACAGAGAAACGGATTTCCTGTCGGTAGGTGAGGTCAGTTCATACGGAAAATCAGTACAGTCAAATCACCATACACCTGAGAACACATTTCCCTTTTCGGTCCTTGCAAAAACCATGCGCCGGATAATCACAGAAGAAAGAGAAAACATAATGATCAAGTCCCCTAACAGGGGCTGTACCGAGCTGAGAGAAGCAATAAGCACCTACCTTGCCCGTGCAAACGGAATGTCAGTTCTCCCGGAGCAGATAATAATAGGCTCAGGCGCTGAATATCTTTACACACTGATAGTTCAGCTTCTTGGGCGAGAAAACGTGTTTGGCACGGAAAACCCCTCCTACGATAAAATAAAACGTGTATACGGGGCATGCGGAGTGGAATGCCGTCAACTCAGAATGGGGAGTGACGGTATTGTAACGGAAGATCTGAAAAGCACCGATGCCACCGTGCTTCACGTTACCCCCTTCAACAGCTTTCCGAGCAACGTAACAGCAAGTGCATCGAAGAAAAAGGAATATCTGCTTTGGGCCAAGGAAAGAGGAGGTTATATCGTTGAGGACAACTTTGATTCAGAGCTGACCGTGTCAAGTAAGGCTGAGGATACCCTGTTCTCTCTTGATCCGGACGGTTCGGTCATTTACGTCAACACCTTCTCAAAAACCCTTGCACCGTCTATGCGTGTTGGTTATATGGTCCTTCCCCGCCGTCTTCTCGAAGAATTTGACGCAAAAATAGGCTTTTATTCCTGTACAGTTCCGGTGTTTGAGCAGTATACTATTGCAGAGTTGATAAACAGCGGTGATTTTGAGCGGCATATAAACAGAGTGCGCAGAGAAAGAAGAAAAAACAGAAGCAAGACCAAAAGCTAACTGGTCATATAAAACTATATTATTCTGGATATTTACACAATACCACAATTGTGGTATTATTTAGAAAAACAATAATTCACAGGAGTATACAATGTCATACGGAAGAATACTTACGATACAAGATATTTCATGCCTCGGTCAGTGCTCGCTGACCGTTGCCCTGCCTATACTTTCCGCCTGCGGACACGAGACATGCGTGCTTCCATCTGCAGTGCTTTCTACCCATACCGGCGGTTTCAGCGGCTTTACCTTCAGAGATCTGACAGATGATATGCCCGCCATCAAGGATCATTGGCTGAGCGAGAAGATATCCTTTGATGCCATATACACCGGTTATCTCGGAAGCACCCGTCAGATCGGATACGTAAAGGATATTTTTGATGCCTTTGACAAGGAAGGTCTTATCAAGGTAGTTGACCCTGCTATGGCTGATAACGGAAAGCTGTATTACGGCTTTGACGGTGAATTTGTAAATGAAATGAAGACTCTCTGCGGCAAGGCAGACTATCTTGTACCGAATATAACCGAGTCCTGCTTCCTCACCGACAGCGAGTTTAAGGAAGAATATGACGAAGAGTATGTAAAAGCCTTGCTTATAAAGTTAAGCGCGCTCGGAAGTAAGAATATAATTCTTACCGGTGTTTCGTATATTCCCGGCACTACCGGTGTTGTTGTATACGAAAACGGAGAGTATTCCTACTACAAACATGAAAAGATAGCAAACGGCTGTCACGGTACAGGTGATATATACGCGTCTGCTTTCGTTGGTGCTCTTCTCAAAGGAAAAACAGCCTTCGAGAGCGCAAAGATCGCAGCGGATTACGTTCTTGACTGTATAACCGAGACACAAAAGGACAAAGACCACTGGTACGGCGCTAAGTTCGAGCCGGTTCTCGGCAACCTGATAAACGCCCTTAAATAAGCAAAAACCGCCTCCGGATATCTTAGCAGATATCCGGAGGCGGTTCTTTTTTTATATTGATGAGAAAACAGTTTCTATAAGCTTGTCACAGCTATACGGAGAATATCGCCAATAGTCGATATGATCAACCGCTTCTGTGTCAATAAAGTATTCCGTTTCAAACGGTATCTTTTCTCCTTTATACGAGTCTATCAGCACCAGCTTTATCTTCATTTTTTCAGGGATAATGCTCTTTATGTAGGCTGCAGTGATCTGCCCTACCGAAATATCATCTCTCAGCTCGGCAAGACCTGCAAGATTGGGTGCGATCTCAACAAAAACGCCGTAGCTTTCTACACTTCTGACAATACCGGACACCGTCTGACCGACCTTGAAGCGTGCCGCATTCTCCTCCCATGTACCGAGAAGCTCTCTGTGAGTCACGTAGATCCTTCCGCTGTCACGGTCAATGCTCTTGATTATTACCGGAATACGCATTCCCACTGACAAACGGTCCCGTGGGTGAGATATTCTGGAAACGGAAATACAATCAATTGAGAGAAGCGAGGTTATACCACAGCCGATATCCACAAACGCCCCGAATTGCTCAAGGTGAGTGACCTTTGCTTCAATTATATCTCCGGGTGTGAGCTTCATCAGATATTCTTCCATGCATTCCTTCTGTGCCGCACGGCGGGAAAGCACGGGATAGCTTTTACCCGACTGATCCTTTTCAAATCCGATGACCTTAAATGCCACCGCCCGTCCGACACGGGTAATAACAGCAATATCCTTAATGCCATCACCGTTCATGCAGTAAGCTGCCTCACCGCGCGGGATAATGCCGAATCTGCCGCCAAGATTCACCGACAGATTCATTCCCGGCTCGCATACCGTGGCTATACCCTCAAGGATCTTCCCTTCGCTCATAGCCGCACTGAGTCCGCCGATAGAGGACAGATAGCTTTTGTTCTCCGCCGCGGAAAGAAGACTTCCCTCGGGTCTATATATATTTCCTTCCATTTCTTTGCCTCCAATAATTTTATTTACAGTAAAATATATGTTGGCAAAAAGAAATTATTACCGGGAGAGGACAAAAAAGAACCGTCAAAAGACGGTTCCCTTTTCAATACACTTATTAGTCGCTGATGTAAGGAAGAAGCGCAACGTGGCGGGCGCGCTTGATAGCGACGGTCAGCTGACGCTGATGCTTAGCACAGGTGCCGGAAATTCTTCTGGGAAGAATCTTTGCACGCTCGCTGATATACTTTCTGAGTCTTGCAGAATCCTTGTAGTCGATATAATCAACCTTGTCCGCACAGAAAGCACAAACCTTCTTTCTCTTGCGGGGATTGTTGCGGAACTGACGCTGTTCAGTAGTACGTTCTCTATCCATTTTTAATTATCCTCCTATGATATTATTGCCCGTTCTCTCAGAACGGAAGATCATCGTCGCCGGTGATCTCCTCAAACTTGGGTGCGGATGCATCGGTGTTTGAGAATGTCGGTGTGCCGTAGCTCTCGGGTGCGTACTGCGCCTGAGACTGTCCTGCTGAATAGGACCCACTGTCCGACTTACTGTCAACAAAGCGGACCTCCTCAACCACTACCTCGGTAACATATCTCTTGGTATTATTCTGATCAGTCCAGGTTCTGGTCTGGATCGAACCGATAATACAGATGGAGTTGCCCTTCTTGAAATATCTACAGATGAACTCAGCATGCTGACGCCACGCTACAGTACTGATGAAATCTGCGGTAGGCTGACCCGATTCTGCCGACCTTGAGGTATAGTTGCGGTTGACAGCTACCGTAAAGGTAACCACCGGTGTGCCGCTCTGCGTCTGCTTGAGTTCGGGGTCTGCGGTCAAACGACCGACGAGAATTACTTTGTTAAGATTAAGACTTGACATTCGGATCTCCCCCTTACACTAAGCAATTACTCTTCGGTTGCTACTTCTGCAGGAGTCTCTTCAACTACTGCTGCAGGAGCTTCCTCAACTGCGGGAGCTGCCGCTGCTGCCTTGGCCGCTGCTGCGATAGCCTTCTCATCAAGTCTGATGACCATGGAGCGCATAATACCGTCGGTTATACCGAACACACGCTCAAGCTCTGCGGGGAAGTCAGCCTCTGCCTTGTGGTTAACAAGTACGTAGTAGCCTTCCGGTTTGTCGTTGATGGGGTATGCAAGTCTGCGCTTGCCCCACTCATCGATCTTCTCGATCTCGCCGTTAGCAGCGATAAGAGAAGTAAACTTGTCGATAAGAGCACGAACTGCCTCTTCGCCAAGATCACTGTCAACGATGAACAGTGTTTCATAGGAGTTTTTGATCTTTTCCATTTAGTTTACACCTCCCTATGGACATTAGACTGCCGGCATAGTAGAATTTACCGACAGCAAGGAGCCGGATGATAATTATTTCATTCCGGACAGTTCGATATTATAACATATATTTTTCACTTTGTCAAGATTTGCATACAAAAAACTTCTATCCTTTTTATATATTAAAACCGAGACAGAGAGGAACAATATGCTAATTTTCAACTGTTATTGACTTATTTCTCGGTTTATTGTATAATATATAATGTCATAAGTATGTTTTCACCACAAGATCTTTTTCGGAGAATGTATATATGCCAAACAAAAAATTACTTCGAACCGTCTCCCTCGTTTTGTCTCTGATACTCATAACGGGTATCTTCCCTATTGAGGCGAGAGGAGAAACAACCGACGGAAGTGCCGCAGACAGTACTACCGTAGCTCCCAGCGCAGTTATAGCTTACTTCGGTATAGTCAACTCTTCATCATACATACGCACCGCCCCCTCGGTAAAAGCCGGTAAGACCTTCGACGGTACTGACGGAAAACCTATCACTCTCTCGAAGGGCGTTGTTCTGCAGATACTTGATCAGGTACCCAGCCAGGATCCAAGCTATCCTAACGACTGGTACAAGATCAGATACGTGTATATGGCTACCGGCGATGAGTATGAGTGCTACATCTACAGCGACAACGTCACAAGACGTCCTGCCGCGATCTATTCCGCCGCAGATGCGGATTTTGAAAAATCTATAATGCTGTTCCCTGAGAGCTATAAGCCTTATCTGCGAGCTCTCCATTCCATTTACCCCAACTGGACATTTGAGGCCAGAGTCTCTACCATAGATTTTAATCAGTTTGTGAAAACGCAAGCAGAGGTAAAGGAAGGCAACAAGGGCGAGACTACCTCCCAGTCCTCTATACATTACACGAGAGAGGACACCAGCTGGCGCAAGAGCAATTCACTTGTTGACGGTAAGTCATGGTATCATGCGGCAGACGACGTGGTTGCATATTATTCAGATCCGCGTAACTTCTTAAACGAGGTAGACATATTCCAGTTTGAGTCACTTGGCTACAGTAAGACCGGACACACAGCCGAGGGTGTACAGAAGCTGCTCAGCGGCACCTTTATGGAAAACGCAACAGTTACCGACACAGAGGGAAATACCATCAGCTATGCCGATGCGTATATGATCGCCGCAGAACTGTCAAAGGTGAGCCCATACAGCCTCGCTATCAGCACCATACTTGAAAACGGCAAGACAGGTACGATGCTGACGAACGGTTCAAGAGGATATTACAACTTCTTCGGTATCGGTTCAGTCCCCGGCGGCAGTCCCCAGGAAAACGGACTTGCATTTGCCCAGACCGGCGGAAAGTGGAGCCAGGAAATGAAGAATCAGTGTCTTATCCCCTGGGATACTCCTTATAAGGCGATCGTCGGCGGTGCTCTGTTTATGGGTAAGAGCTACATAAGCATAGGTCAGAATACCGCTTACTTCAAAAAATTCGATATATTCTCACTTGAGGACGGTACTGCAATACACCAGTACATGCAGGACATTGAATATCCGGTCAAGGAAGCTTATCAGGCATATAAGAACTACAGTTCCCTCGGTATTCTTGCATACTCAAGAACGTTTATTATCCCGGTATTCCAGAATATGCCGGAGATACCTACCGCCCTTCCCGGTACAACGGCGCTCTCTCTGGTTGCAGATGCCGGCAAGGATATGATCATAAGCTCCTCGTATAAGATTTCCGGCGACTATATTTCCGGCATTCAGCCCGGTGTTTCTCCCGAAGCCTTCAAATCCGGATTTATTCTCGGTGAAGGCGTTACAATGACTGTAAACGGGGACAAGATCGGTACCGGTACCGGCATTAAGTTTACAAAAGAAGGTCTTACAAAAATATATACGGTGGTCATCCGGGGCGATATAAACGGTGACTCAAAGGTAGACGTATCAGATCTGCTCATGATCCGCAATCAGATACTCGAGACCACTACCCTCACGCCAAGCCAGATGATCGCGGCAAACATAGACGGTCAGGGCGGTATTCAGGTCGGTGACCTTCTTAATCTGAGAAACGGAATTCTCGGCACATATACTATTTCACAGGAGAACATAAAGTAATGAAAAAAACGCTGAAAATACTGATTTGCGTATTGCTTACAGTTGCTTTATCTATTCCTTTAACGGTAACAGCTTCGGCGGCCTCCGCCAAGGCATCCATTTCTCTGTCCGCCTCAAAGGTGTATACCGACAAGCAGGTAAAGGTCACGGTCAGCTACACGGCAGACACAAATATCGGTGCCTGGGATTTTACTCTTAACTACGACCCGTCACTTCTGCAGTACGTCTCCGGCGCGGACAAGCACACTGCCGGCAGCTGCAGAATAATAAACGTCAATATGGGTACCGATAAGAGCAAAACGGTCTCATTTACAGTAACATTCAACACTCTTGCGGCGGGAGACGTGGAGTTTACTACCTCCACCAACGGTCTTGTTGCAGAGGACTCAGCTAACATCACTGCCACAGAGGCATCAGCTATCCTTAAAATAACAAAAGAGCCGGTATATGTTCCCTCCGGCGTAAATACCCTGTCTGAGCTGTCGGTAGAGGAAGGAAAGCTCTCCCCTGCCTTTGCTGCAGGAACAAATGAATATACCCTTTCCGTAGACTATCCCGTAAAGAAGATCACAGTAAACGCGCCTGCTACCCACAAGCTGGCGTCTGTATCCGTCAAGGGTGACGATGAGCTTGAGGTAGGGGAAAACACTGTCACCATTACCGTAAAGGCAGAAAACGGATCAAAAAATACATATACAATAACGGTAACGAGAAATGAATCCCCCTACACCGCTGAGACAACAACTATCGACGGCATTGAGTATACCTTCCCCATTGATGAAAGCACAGTAACCGTCCCCGAGGGCTTCGCCATTTCAAAGGCCAAGTTTAACGGAAGTGACGTTCTTGCATTCAAAAATCTAACAGGCCTTATTACCATAGTTGCTCTCGATAAGCAGCTTCCCGACGGCGAGGAAGGCGATAAGGAAACAGTTTGGTTTGTTTACCACGAGGCAACAGGTACGTTTGAGCCATTCGTTTCATACTCTCCCGGATCTATGAGTTACGTGATACTCACTCCCCCGGAAGAATTCACTCCTCCCGAAGGATATTACGAGGAGCATACAAGCATAGGCAACAAAAACATAATCGCCTATAAAAACAGCCTGTTTGACGAAAGATTCTCCCTTATATATGCGGCTCCCGTAAACGGAGAAGCCGGAATATACGTTTACGATTCTCTTGACAATACCCTGCAGTTCTATATGACATATGAAGGTCAGCCCACAAAAAAAACGGTCGACGATCTCAATGCAAAGATGGAGAGCATCATTGCGGAAAAGGACGGAATAATCGACAGTGTCACCGCAGACAGAGATGCACTCTCAAAGGACAAGGAGCTGTACGGAATTATAATCCTTGCTTCTTTTGCAGTAATTCTCTTGCTTTTGATCATTCTCATTATCGTCGCTGTGAGAAAAGGCAAAAAGAAAAACAAATACTATAACGATTACGATGAGTTTGAAGACGAGACCAAGCTTAATGATATCTTTACCGAGGAGATTCCGGTAACATTTGAGCCTGCAGTAACTCACAAGCCAGATCCTGAGCCAGACCCGGAGGTATCTCCATACGACGAGGAGCCTATTGTATTACCGAAAGGAATCGAGGAGATAGCCCGTGAGCTGGTGGAAGAACCAAATGTTGAGCCACGGATCCCCGAAAAGAAGGTGTCTACACCTACAGCACGTCCCCCCAGAAGAAGAAAGCCCACAAGAGCTATTCTTCCCGAGGACAGAGAGAGAAACAGAAAATAACTAAAAAAATGAAGGCTGTTTTAAGCCTTCATTTTTTTGTTACTGTTTATCGTTATTCTTGAGGGACATATACTTTGAGGCAATTCCGGAAATTGTCTTTGACTTGCCAAAATTAAATCCCGCAAGTGCGGCGAAAGCGATAGCTGCGAACATGCCGAACAGCATTATCGCAACCCACCAGGGGAATCCGCTCTCGGTCTCAGTAATATTATCAGACGTACCGGTAGTGCCGGATGCGGTAGTAATAACTGCAGTAGTTACCGCAGTAGTAACTGCATCTGTTGTCTCACTCTGGGAGGTTGTATCATCCGCCTCGGTTGTTGACCCGGTATCATCGAGCTGCGGTACTGTTCTGGTCTCCGTTTCTCCGCATACAGAGCAACTACGGCTTTCACTGCCCTCACTGTGTTCAGTAGCCTCTGTCACTGTACTCCATCTTCCGAAGCTGTGTCCCGTAGCAGATATTGCTCTTTCCTCTGATGCACCGCAGGAGGGGCAGTATCTTATATCTTTTCCGTCTTCTGTACAAGTGGGAGCAATAACTGTGGTATACTCACCGTAGGAATGATCATGTCCTGTAACAGTAACAGTGGTTATATCACTCTGTCTGTTAGGACTGTATGAATCTCCGTAAACTGTATTTGCTATACAGAAATACTTGCTTGATCCTACCCTGTCAGTCGGTACGGTTAAAGTATCGGTATTTGCACCGTACAGCTTATCAAAAACACCGGTTTCGGGATTTTCAACATACCACTGATATACAAGTGAATAGGGGGCATCCGGAAGAACGCACTTATACGTAATGGTCAGAACCCCACCCTTTGCAACCTGATAACGCTTTTCTATATCGATCTCTACCTCAGGACGGGCAACATCAACAACACCGTTAACCGTCAAGGTCACAACGTCACTCTTGACAATGTTTGACGAGTCCTCGTACATGTAGTAGACCATACAGTAATAATAATACTCACCGGGAGAAAGAGTATCCGGCACATAATCGCCCGAAGGAGACGGAGATGTCAGCGGAGAAGCATCCTCACCGTTTGCATCTGACGAATACCACACATACAGCATATTTCCGTCTTCTGTCTCAAGCGCCTCGCAGGACAGCGTCACATTCTCACCCACATTGACGCTAACATCTTCAGACAAATAGGTTATCTGACCGTCCCCTGCCGCCGAAGTAAAAAGAGAAAAAGCCGATACTGCGATCAAAACAGCGAATAGGTATATGACTCTTTTCATTTTCATTAATCACAACACCCCAAAAAGGAATTACATAGGATACATTTTATCACATCTGATACGTAAAGTCAACTTAAAGCCGCTTTTTTAAAGGAATTCATAAGTGTTTCTTTCGTAAATGATCTGGAACATTACTGACTTATGTGTATCGATCACCCTTCTATTAATTTAAAAACAGGTAATCCGACAGTATATCGAAATACCTGATTTTTTTATGCTGTATCAGCTGTTTGCAGAACGTCAATTATTGGATTCCTTAAGACGGTTTCTTGCATTCTCCACGTGCTTAACCGTAAGAGACTCTGCAAGATCCGCATCACGAGATGCGATAGCATTATATATGGCATTATGCTCGGAAAGAGAGTTCTTGGCACGGCTGTTATTTGAAACAGATGCGCGGCGGAACTTGATGACCTTCTTGTGAAGATCGGTAAGAGCATCCTTTAAGGTAAAGCTCTTTGACATTGAATAGATCTTTTTATGGAAATCGCTGTCTGCATTTTTGATGTTATCAGCTTCACCCTTAAGAGTATAAAACTCCTGCAGGCTGAGAATATCCCCAAGCTCCTTGATATCCTCATCAGAAGCAAGCTCTGCGGCGCTTCTCGCAGCCAGACCCTCGATACGTACACGCATCTCGTATATCATGTCGATATCTTCCTTTGAAATACCGATAACCACGATGCCCTTGCTGGACATCTCGATTATATGCTCCTGCTCAAGTCTGCGAAGGGCCTCTCTTATGGGAGTACGGCTGACACCAAGCTTCTCGGAAAGCTTATTCTCTGTGAGTATCTCTCCTCTTGTGTATTCACCGATAAGTATATCCTTCTCAAGCTTTTCAAATATCTGATCTGCTATAGATATATTTCTGTGTTCCATATCTGCTCTTCCCCTTTACAGACGGCGGAATTTGCCGCCGGAAAATTCTTCAAGCTTGGTCTCAAGCTCATTGTTCGAAAGTGATGCTACTCTGCCGTCGGCATACTCTGCATCTATCCATTCCTTCATTTTGACTACGATCGGATCACGCTTATCAACCGCTTCATCACCGGAAAGCTCATAGTTCTCATTTATCCAGTAAGCAATTCCCGCAAGTCCCGAGGTCTTGCTTACCATAACAGATGCAGGTCTGTTAAGAATCTTCTTGGTATCGAAAATATTGTATATTTCCTCGTCCTTAAGAAGGCCGTCTGCGTGAATACCCGCTCTGGTCTTATTAAAGTTCTTTCCCACGAAGGGAGTCATGACCGGGATCTTATATCCCATCTCATTCTTAAAATAATCGGCGATCTCGGTTATCGCTCTGGGGTCCATACCGTCAAGCGAGCCGCGGAGAGAGGCGTATTCAAATACCATTGCCTCAAGAGGCACGTTACCGGTACGTTCACCGATACCGAGAAGCGAGCAGTTTACTGCACTTGCACCGTAGAGCCATGCTGTAGATGCATTGACGACAGCCTTGTAGAAATCGTTATGGCCGTGCCACTCAAGCATCTCGCTCTGAACGTCGGAATAGTGCTGAAGACCGTAAATAATGCCCGGTACGCTTCTGGGAAGCGCCACGCCGGTATAAGGCACACCGTAACCCATAGTGTCGCACGCGCGGATTTTTACGGGTATTCCGGCCTCACGGGACATTTTCATCAGCTCGTTAACAAAAGGAACGACAAATCCGTAAAAGTCAGCTCTCGTTATATCCTCAAGATGACATCTGGGAAGAACACCAGCCTCAAAAGCAAGACGTACTGTTTCAAGATAATGCTCCATGCACTGCTTTCTCGTCATCTTCATTTTTTTGAAAATGTGATAGTCACTGCAGGATACGAGAATACCGGTCTCCTTTATGCCGAGATCACGAACAAGCTTGAAGTCCTCCTTACTTGCACGGATCCAAGTGGTGATCTCAGGGAATCTGAGACCCAGCTCCTGGCATTTCTCAACAGCTTCCCTGTCCTTTTTACTGTATATGAAAAACTCTGTCTGTCTTATTATACCGTAGGGTCCGCCAAGCTTTGACATAAGCTTATAGAGCTCAACAATCTGATCTACAGTATAAGGATCTACCGACTGCTGTCCGTCTCTGAAGGAGGTGTCGGTTATCCATATATCCTCCGGCATATTCATAGGTACGCGGCGATGGTTGAAGGCAACCTTCGGCACGGTATCGTAGCTGTATATTTCTCTGTAGAGATTAGGGTCCTCTACGTCCTGAAGACTGTATTTGTAATTCTTCTGCTCAAGAAGATTTGATTTTGACGAAATTTCAAGCATAACTGTATTCCTCCATAGGGTTGTGCACTTGCATCACCGCATTACGGCATTCTTGTGTGCGTGTATACAATTATACCTGAATAAATGGATTTGTCAATACATAAATACAAACTTTGTCTTTTTACACAAAACCAGGTGTATTATTCCTTCTTGTCTACTCTGAAAACACGAAGAATTCCGCTTTCCACAGTAAATCCTATATCAAACGATGCAAAGGTAAGCCCGTATCTCTTATCGGGAGAATCGTCATATCCCGGTCTCGGATCACCCGACAGAAGTTCTATCAGAGCATCACGCTTTTCCTCGGGGATATTTAACAAAAGTTCTTTTGGAAAGTCTACCTCTATGCCGTATTCTTTTGTATAGGCGGTATACCCTTCCGCCGCTTCGGGGTGGCAATCAGCCACAGGGATGTACGGCTTGATATCGAATATAGGAGTACCGTCAAGCATATCTATCCCGGACACGTAAATAACCGGGCCGTCGGCACAATCATAATCTATTCTCTCAAACTTTACGCAGGAGAGCCCCAGATTATTTGGTCTGTACGGCGCTCTTGATGCAAACACCCCCACTCTCCTATTTCCCCCAAGTCTTGGCGGCCGGACTGTGGGACGCCATCCCCCGTCTACTGCTTCAGAAAACAGCCATATCAGCCAAAGGTGAGAAAAACTCTCTATTTCTCTCAGTGCTTCGGGATATCTGTACTCAGGGGTAAAAACGATCTTGCCAACAAGTCCGCTGACAATACCGCTTTGACGCGGAATACCGAATTTTTCCTTGAAATCGGTATGAATATATGCTATCGGCTTTATCTCCATTTTACGCGTTCCTTTACATTTTTTATAATTATACTATATTCCGCCGGAATATGTCAATTTTACTTTTCTTCTGTATTGACCGACCCCGGATATTTGTGTTATAATTTCTTACACGGAGATTAAAAAGATCTTTTTTTTACAAAAAATACAGCAGGTGTATTATAATGGCAGATAACAAAGAACTGAAGGAAATACTGCTTAAAAACCAGGAAAGATACCCGCTATGGGAAATAAACGATGCGGTAAAGCTTATATACCAAAATGAATTCGGCGGCCGTCATCTCATTTGTGACAGAGAAAAATGTGTTCTGGCTATCAGAGAAGAGATGGAAAATGCAGGCTGCCTTCCGGACTGTCCCGAGACAGAAGACATAGGTAACGGCACCGTAAGAGCAAACCTTGTTCCTCTTGCCTCACGCGGTATCTCCCCTGAGATGATCGCAGATGCGTTCATAAATTCTACTCTTGATAAAAAAGGAAGCATTGACTCATTTAAGGAAAAGCTTGACTTGCTAAAACGCATGACAGATGAAGGACTGCTGTCATTTTCTCCTGAAGATCTTAGTGATTTTCTATCAGAATACGAGAAAAGCGGGTATCCGGCAATTTCTCACAGCGGTATATACAGAAGTGAATATTTACCCGCTTATCGGCTTTTGTCAAAGAAATGTCTCCCCTTTTGAAACAAATCATTGATTTTACCGGCATACTGTGTTATAATTAAAAATAAATCATTTTGTTCGGTGCTTATACCGTCACAAAATACAGGACAACAAATTCGGCAGATACCTCTGTCAGAACGGAGATATAAAATTTATGGTTAACGTTGCAATACTGGGCTTCGGAAAGATAGGAAGCGGAACTTTTGAGTTTCTCCAAAACAATGCGGAAATAATCGAGAGAAAGACCGGTGAAAGCTTCTGTGTTAAGCACATTCTTGACATCAGAGACTTCAGCGGTACTCCTTATGCGGATAAGGTTACAAACGATATCGACAAGATCATCTCAGACCCTGAGGTCACTATCGTTGCAGAGATGATGGGCGGATCACACCCCGCATACGAATACACCATGAAGGCACTTTCTGCCGGCAAGCACGTTGTTTCCTCCAACAAAGAGGTAGTTGCTAACTTTGGCGACGAGCTTCTCCGTGTTGCTGAGGAGAACGGTGTAAGATACCTTTTTGAGGCGAGCGTTGGCGGCGGTATTCCGATAATCCGTCCTATGACCAACGATCTCTCCGGCAACGATATTACAGAGATCAACGGTATCCTTAACGGTACCACCAACTATATACTCACTCAGATGTTTGACTATAAGAAGTCATTCGAGGATGCGCTTGCAGAGGCTCAAGAAAAGGGTTACGCAGAGCTTGATCCCACTGATGACGTTATGGGCAAGGATGCCTGCAGAAAAATATCCATTCTCAGCGCACTTGCATACGGTATATCTATCCACCCCGACAACGTTTATACCGAGGGTATAACCAAGATAACCGCAGACAACGTCCGCCACGCGGCTATGATGGGCGCATCCATCAAGCTTATCGGACACGCCGAGAAGAATGAGGACGGTTCTGTATTCCTTATGGTATCACCTCTCGTTGTAAACGGTACTTCCCCTCTTGCACACGTAAGTGACGTGTTTAACGGTATTATGGTTCACGGCGAGCCTCTCGGTGACGTATTCTTCTACGGACGCGGCGCAGGTAAAGAGCCCACCGCAAGTGCCGTTGTTGCTGATATCATCGATATCGTAGTACATGACGGTGAAAATCTTAAGGCTACCCGTTGGGAAAAGGCTCCTGCAGAGAAGATCGCATCTATTAAAGACTTCCGTGTCAGTGCTTATCTCTACCTTGACGGTGTATGTTGTGAAAAGAAGGTGTCCGACATTTTCGGTGAGATAACTCTTATCGAGATTGCAGACGGTAAGGCCGCTATAGTTACCGCAAAGATGCCTGAGGCTGAGCTTGACGCTAAGATCGAGCAGGCTAAGACCGCAGGTATTACCACTCTCTCAAAGATCAGAGTCCTCTGATAGCTTGTTTTCAGGGCTGTCACAGCTGAGCTGTGACAGCCCTTTTCTTCTTTTTGAGTCATTAAAATATCTGTTTGTTTCACTGAACACCGTTTTCCGGAGCCGGAGCAGTACTGATACGTTTATAACCGTCATTATACCCACAGACAGATCGGTAATCTGCCAAACCTCCTCTGCCGGGGACAGTGCGCCGTAAAAGATCATTCCAAAAAATAACACCGTATACAGAAAAGACAGTAACTTCCCTTTTGACAGATACCCGATACTCTCTATGCCGTAGTAAAACTGACACAGTACTGTAGCATAAGCAAACACAAAAACACAGACGGTCATAAGATATCCCGCAGTATCACCCATAACATTTTCATAGGCAGCAAGAGTATACCTCATTCCGTCAGAAGACAGAGAATCAGACTCACCGCGGTAGATAAGGACAGAAAACGCGGTCATTGAACAAAGCAGA
>JAFQUL010000140.1 GCA_017408535.1 Clostridia bacterium | reverse complement strand
GATTACAAGATCAACTGCATCAATCATAGGTAACAAATCCGTTGGTATATTGTAATCATTGGAGTGCTGAACTTCATAGGACAATTCGGGATTGTCAACAGGCTTGATCTCTGAATAGTACTTTATACCGAAAGTATCAAGGTCTGTGATTTTGATGTTTCCCTCTCTGAGTGCGTCAACAAGTCTCTGCTCACTGCCGTCGGAGTATCTTACAATAGTGTATGAGCTCTGCGGATTCCCAAAGCTATAGATGTATACGTCATCTTCATAAAACGATTCCTCAACATCACTTTCCAAAACTTTGGTTACGGTTATATCAACGACTTCTTTCTTTTTGTCAGTAAACAGGCTTTCCAAAAACTCTACGTCAAATTTACCGGATTCAATAGAACAACAATTTTCGCTAAAGGATATATAAGGAGTGGTATTAGAGGAAATGTTAACTCTCTTTTGTTCGTAGGTATTTTCATCAAGGAAAGTAAGCTCAAATGCAGATTCTATGGGTTTTACATAGTCAATGTTTTTTAGCGTCAGTGACTCAAGTGAGTCGCAAATGATGTTAACATCTTCTACGGAAGTAAGCAAAACCGTCTTTGTTGTTCCGTCTGTACGATCCCACCTTTTTACGTTAATAGCTTTTATGTTACCTGGAATTTCGATATTGATGGTGACAGGCTTGTTTATATCAGAAGGATCATCTTCAACGGGTTCTTTGGCGTAGTAACTGATACCGAAATAGTCAAGATCTTTGATAAGAACAGAACCGTCTCTCAGGGCGTCTTTCACGGTTTTCTCAGTTCCGTCTTTGAAATATACGATCACACAATGACTTCTAATGGATGGAAAGTAATAAACGTAATTTTCATCACTGTAAAAATCTTCAAGAGCTTCAGGCGTTCCGATACCATCTCTATCTGCGTGGTCTATTATTGTATTTATAAGTTTAGGTTCGGAGTTGTACTTGATGTTATAAGTATCAAGATCTTCTACGGTTATATTCCCGTCATTCAAAGCGTCTTTTACTTTCTGATAGCTTCCGTCAGTGTATACAGCCTTGATAACACTACTTTGCGGATAGTTAAAACTGTATATATATCTTTCGTCCTCGAAGAATACTTCTTTCATATCTTCACGGGGTGTACCGGGATTAACGTCAGCGGTTACGATAATATCAGCACGTTCTTTATTCATTTCCGATGTATCGTTACTGACATCGTTATTATTTGTAGTTCCCTGCTTGCCGGGGTATGTTTCTGCTTCAGTATTTAAGCAACTGTATAATGACAAAGCAATAGCGAGAATCAAAGCTAATGCAATGTATTTCTTCATAACGTATACCTCCTCTTTAATATGAATTACTCATTTCTGAAATAGAAATTTGTATCAACATATATGACTTCCTCGTCGGTGTCCATCCATTGTGGAATAAGCTCGAAAACAAGGGATAATTCAGGCGAAGATTCAAAGCTCATTAACTGTTCGAACGTTAAATGAAGTATAACAGCGTGATCGGTATTTGCTTCTACAAAATCCTCGCTTTCAGTTTTGGGAATCAGTGTTACTACTTTTGCCTCATATCCTTGACTTTCAGCAAGCTTTAAAACCGTTTCATTTATCTTCAAATGTGTCTGATTACGAAATTCCATTACGAACTCGTCTCTTGCATTCATCGCTTCTATTAACTGTTCTCTGAGATAAGCACATTCCGTGCAAAACTCAGCGTCGGCATAGTCAAAGTTGTGAATTTTTTCGAGATGTTCATGTTCATTTTGAGCACATTCCCCTTCATATTCCCACAGTTCTTTCCATTGCTCAGATGACTCATAGTCATTATACCAGGAATAATTCATTCCCGAAAGGCGGACTGCATATAAGAGGTTATCTTCCACGTCAGTATCAGTGCCTGAAAAATCACCATAGTATACTATTTCACCGAGCTCCTGTGGGTAATACACATCCTCCGATTCAACTATATCTCCTAAGCGGTAACCCTCATCCTTTGCATAAATAACCGTATAATCGCTGTAGTCCGGTTTATTGTTATCATTTATAGGATTGTCCGTATTACTATCAGCATTATCGTTGTTGTCTGTGTTATCAATCACACCGGTTGAAGTATCTACAGGATTACCTGTAGGTGTATTACGAAACATAGGCAACATTGTTGCTATTGAAATCGTTATAACGAGCATCATAGATGCGGCAATGCTGCAATATTTCATAACGTTTTTTCTTCTTAATGCACGACAGTTACGCCTGTCATGATATTCGTCTAAAAATTTACTATCGATCTCTCCGAGCTTGTCGGTCAGAATATTTTTATTATTCATCAATTGTACCCCCATTCTTTAAGGATTCTTTTGAGCTCGGCCCTCATTCTTGACAGCCTTTTCTCAAGGGTATTAATGCCAATCATCATATCACGTGCTATTTCTTTGGTACTTTCAAACTCATAATAACGCCGGATAAAGATCTCTCTGTTTTCGGCTGTTTGATTTTCAAGGAACTGATTAAATATTGTAGGTATACACATTTCATCAATTACCGTGTTCTCGACATCTATACAGGATTCAAGCTCTTTTGAAACCTCTAAATAAACAGTGTGGGCTCTTTTCTCGGCGCTGTTGTATCGGATACGGTCAATAGCGATCCTTCGCATAAGCATACAAACGTATGAACGAATGCTTTCAGGCTTCGCGGGAGGAATGGTATTCCACACCTCAAAGTATGTATCATTCATACATTCTTCCGTATCACCTGGGTTTAGTCCCAAATTAACAGCAATCCTACGGAGTAGTGCTCCATAGTTCTTTTGGATATCTGCAAGTGCTGTGGAATCGCGATTTTCCAAAGCCTTGACTACTTCTTCTGTTGTGCACAACTTCCTCACAAAGCACCACTCCTTTCCGTGATGTGCTTTCACCTATATTATCGAAAAAGAATTTAAATGCTGACGGGTTAAACGAAAAAATAGTTTTTATATTCATAATGTTTTTTCGCAAATGAATTTGAAAATACCGCTTTTCTGCGGAAACCAGGCATACAGGTGTATAAGGATAGAGATCACAATAAATGTTTACTTTTAAAAAATGCAGAAACAACAAAGACAAAAGGAGTTTCGATCTATCACGAAACTCCTTCTGTCTTCTGCTTTAGCATGATGAAAAATCATTCTGCTATATGTTATCTTTTTTCTATATCTATATAGTCTCTATGCCCGAAGGTACTTACGTATGCGGGGCGGATTATCTTGTTTGCGGCACACAGCTCCTCGAGCCTATGTGCACTCCAACCCACAATACGTGATACTGCGAACATAGGGGTAAACAACTCAAGGGGCAGTCCCAGCATCCGGTAAAGGAGACCGCTGTAAAAGTCAACGTTTATGCTGACGCCCTTGTACATTTTTCTCTTCTCTGCAATGAGCTCGGGAGCGAGGCGTTCAACAGCTGAATAAAGCTTGAATTCCTTTGACTTGTGCTTTGTTGCGGCAAGCTTTCCCACAAATTCTTTGAATATTTCCGCTCTCGGGTCGCTTTTTGAATATATCGCATGTCCGACACCGTATATAAGCCCCGAACGGTCAAAATTCTCCTTTGCAAGGATACCGGTGAGATAGTGCTTTATTTCATCGTCATCTTCCGGGTCGTTTACATGTTTGCGCATATCGTTCATCATTTCGACTACCTTGATATTTGCTCCGCCGTGACGGGGTCCCTTTAGAGAGCCGAGAGCGGCGGCCATAGTGGAATAGGTATCGGTACCGGAGGAGGTCACTACTCGTGTTGTAAAGGTGGAGTTGTTACCTCCGCCGTGCTCCATGTGAAGCACCAGAGCCAGGTCAAGCACGGCCGCTTCTATGGGGGTATACTGTTTATCGTCTCTGAGCATCATCAGAATATTTTCAGCAACCGACAGCTTTCTGTCCGGGCGGTGGATAATAAGGCTGTCTCCTTCGCTGTGTCTGTAGGCCTGATATCCGTACACCGCCAGCATCGGAAATTGGCTGATCATATTCAGACATTGGCGCATAACGTTTTCAAGTGACGTATCGTCAGCGTAATGATCGTAGGAATAGAGGGTAAGTATGCTTCTTGAAAGAGAGATCATCATGTTTGCACTGGGCGCTTTCATTATTACGTCACGGAAGAAATTCCTCGGCAGAGTACAGCGGTCTCTCAGCTCACGTGTAAAATCGGCAAGCTCCTCTTCGGTCGGAAGCTCTCCTATAAGCAGGAGATACGCCGCTTCTTCAAATCCGAAACGTCCTTTTGACAGAAACCCTTCGGTGAGATCTTTTATGTTATATCCGCGGTAGTATAACTCACCCCTGCAGGGGACCTCTTCGCCGTTTACCGTCTTTTTTGCTATTACGTCGGAAATGTTAGTGAGTCCCGCAACCACGCCACGGCCCTGTGCGTCTCTCAGACCGCGCTTAACGTCATATTTCTCATAGTTGTCAGGGTTGACCGCATCGGATTTACGGCACACATCAGATAGTTTTATGACAGTTGGTGTAATTGTTTCTATAGTTTGTTTCATTACTGTTTTCCTGCCTTTTTCTTTTATTATGAGTTTACTACTAAGAAAAAAATAAAACTGTCGGATTTTATTGGATGTTATTTGATTTTTGTCAGTTGCTCTCAAGCGGTTTGAAATTATAGTTAATGAATGCTTTCTCTGCGAGATATTTGTCTGCGAGAGTTTGTATTCCTTTCATATCCTCTTCTGATGCGAATATCTCGGGATAGTTGGTTGTGGCTGAACCGTAAACGTAGTGTTCGGAAATATATGAATCAAAGCTGAATCTTCCGTCAAGAGAGGTATCGGAACAAAAACCGTATGGCTGTCCCACCGCAGATTTTCCGGTTATTGCACAGTAGGTCATAAGGGATGTTATGTACCCTGTGAGCTGGTTGGGATGATAACCGTCCTTTTGTGAGTTTGCTACGATAAAACTGTTTTTGTTATAGGTCTCTTTGGCGCCGGGGATCTCAACATCTCCGTTTATGATGTCTGCGACAAGTTTTCCCCAGTCAACTACAGTAACCCCCCATTTTTCTATGGTTTTAAGATTATTGAGCACGTTTACCGGCAGAGAAGGATCTACAGATATATTATGCGATCCTGAACAGCACAAATATACGAATTTGACGTCGGGGTTGGCCTCCCGGAAGAATTCCATCAGGGTTTCCATACTTCCGAGAAACGCCTCCTCGGTAGTAGTGGATTTACGTCCTCCGGAAATGATCACATAGTCAAAGTAACTGTCGGTGAGATGTCCGAGATGATCGGATCCGTATGATTTACAGTTCTTATTGGCACAGGGATGCTGACAGAAATTTGCCAGACTGTGAGAGCCAAAGGTCCAGTTGGTTACCGAAACGTCTTCTCCGTTGGCCTTGCACAGCTGATAGAAATATCCCGTGTCGTTGGATCTCATTTCCTGAGTGTTTATTCCCCAACTGCGTTCAAACACCGTCTGCCCGTAATAGATAAAGGAATTTCCGATAAAGATGACCTTCTTACCGTCAAGAGATGAAGCGTCATCGGTTATTTTATCCTGATTTATCGGTTCGCTTGAGGTGTCGCTTGTGTCCGTCGTGTCGTCCGGAGGTGTCTCTGTCTGCCCTCTGCAAGCAGAGAATAAAACAACAGAGCTGAATACAAATAAAAGAATAAATATGAGTCTCGAAAATCTTTTCATAATTGTCTCCGATCTTTTTTTGTTTATTTGTTTGAGCAACTTTTGCTTTTTCGTTTGTTTTCCTCACGTCGGCGAGAGAAAAATTCCGTCAGAAGCGAGGAACATTCGGTACTGCATAGACCGAAATCAGTTTGTATCTTATGATTGAGTGGGTATGAATTCAGACTCAGCACACTTCCGAGCGCCCCCGCCTTCGGGTCCTTGGCGCCTGCCACGACACGGTCCAGCTTTGCCGCAACGATAGCGCCGGCACACATGGTACAGGGCTCAAGCGTTACGTACATGGTGCATCCCGACAGCCTCCAGCCGCCGAGCGTGCGGCATGCCTCTGCTATAGCGTTTATCTCTGCATGTCCCAGCGCCGATCCGTCTCTTTCTCTTGTATTAAAGCCGCGGCCGATTATCCTGTCCCCCTTGACTATCACACATCCGACGGGGACGTCATCGCTTGCAAGCGACTCTCTTGCGGCTTCCAGTGCCGCTTTCATATATATAAGGTCATTTGAGTTACACATGGTATACCCCTTTTGATCTACGAAAAATTGGTCAGAACAATCTGAAAAACCGCAAATGCTCCGTATATGACCGCGATTATCGGAAAACTCTTGTATTCTCCCTCAGTACGGTATTCGGCAAGAGCACCGAAACTTTCGTCCTTCCGTCTTTTTAAGAGAAGAATAAAGAGAGACAAAAAGCCGCCGAAAATGAATATGCTGTCCACCGATATCGAGAGCAGCCCCGCAGCCTCGGGACTAAAGAAGGAATTTATAGCGGTTATTATAACTGAATATCCGTTGTTAAACCCGTGAAGGAGTATACAGGGAATAATACTTCCGGTATATATGTATACGTACCCGAAGATAACTCCCGCCGCAAAGGTATATATCAGCTGACCGAGATTCCCGTGGAAAAGAGAAAATACAGCGGCAGAAATAATTATTGCCTTGCGGTTGCCTGTGGGAAGAAGCCGTTTCAGTACAAAGCCTCTGAAGAAAAGCTCCTCAGTCACCGGCGGTATGATTGCAGATGACAGAATAAGCAGCAGAACATCGTAAACTGAGCTTACAGAGGGATTATACTGAGAGTTTCCGACGATCCCCGCCGCCTCGAGAGGTAAGATAACAAGATAGTTGATATATGCCGCTGCTGTGACCGTTCCCATAGCAATAAACAGCCATAAAAACGGGGCGTTAAGCTTCTTTTTCTCGGGAGAGACAGCTTCACTGCCAATTAAGCGCTCGCCTGCTGCCGCCGGCAAAAGGAGAGAAACAATATATACCGCACAAAGTATAAGCTCCCGCAAAACGGGATTGTCTGTCAGCAGCGCAAGATATGGCAGCAGCCGGATCATTACACAGCAGATAAGCGATATAAGAAAGACGGAATTCAAAAGCTTTGTTTTATCAGCTCTTTCCACGGTGTTTCCTCCTTTCACTTTATTTGAACAGAAAAAGCTGTTGCGGGAAAGCAACAGCTTTTTGATTTATCACATATAAGCTTGCTTCGGCCCGAGGGCAGATCATATTCCTCTCAGGTATGATGGGGTAAGTTCCTTTTCTGTTACTGTGTCTCCCGCCATGTAATGGTGGTAACCGCATGCGGCAATAGAGCTTCCTCTGGGGGAGCGAAGAGTAAAGGGCGTTTTTACAATATTAAGTCCGCAGTCAGACTCTGAAAAATACTCATGCGCAAGGGAATAACCGTCACCCAAAAGCAGTATCCGTCTGCCGTCTGCGATTTTAATAAGCAGCTCCTTCAGCTCGTCAAGGGAAAGTGCGGAGTCGTCGCAAAGACGTACCGGTCTATCACCGGACAAGAGAAATACGGCGGTATATACCTGTGAGCGCCTTGCATCCATAACAGGGACGGCGATAAACGGGTCAGCGTCTGATCCGAGACCGAGGAAGTTATATGCCAGTGCCTCAAGAGTGGATACTGCGGCTATAGGCAGGGGAGCTTCTCCGCTGTCTCTGAAGGCCAACCCTTTTACGGTGGCCGCACCTATGCGTACTCCGGTAAAGGAGCCGGGGCCCCGCGTCAGCGCATAGAGCTCTACGTCTGAGGGTGTCAGCGAGAAAGCGGTCAGAAGCCGCTCTATGGCAGGGAGCATAGCCTCGCTGTGAGTGTTTTTCGCATTTACCGTGATCTCTCCGAGAAGAGTATCCTCTTCACAGAGGGCGGCGGCTACGGTTTTAGCCGTGGTGTCGATCGCAAGTATCTTCATTTTAGTGTTCCTTGATATTTTATATTAATGGCGCGGACCTGCTTTTCGGTAATCAAACGGAATAAATACTATACTTTTGGCAGGAGAGTCGGGGGAAAGGGTAAAGTCATCATTTTTGGGATCTGCGAACATAGGATCGGCCCATACCGACCCGTATTCCATTCCGTGTTTTTGTGCATCTTCAAGCGTACCGAGACCGTCTGCATCGGAATAACCGAGTGCACCGCAGCTGTCGTACATAAGATTTCCGAAGGTCACTACCGTTCCGTTACCGATACCGGTACCGGGATATCTGTCATAGAACTCTCCGACCATGTTGCGGGAGTCTGTATAGAATATATTTGCGTTTGCCGTTAAGGATAAATGAGGCTCAGGTCTCGTGAATCCGAGTACCGAGGTACCGGGGAAGGCAAAAATATTGTTCCGCAATACGTTTCCCGCTCCGTAATGCTGGTGGAAACAGTTTGAGGAGGTACGGTAACAGAGATTGTTTTCGAAAAGGATACCGCTTGAGCCTTCGTCGGCGTAAAGTGCCCAACCGCCGTATTTTTTGCATTTAATATCGTGAATAACGTTATCTGACACAACTGTACCCGGTTGTGGTCCGAGCAGATATACTCCGCCCATGTCTGACAGAAAGCCTTTGCCGAGGTCAAATATATGATTGCCGATTATCCTGTTGTCGCGGCACACAGATGGTGAATAACCCCACACCCAGCCAACGGATACACCGGTATAATACAGGTCGGATATTTCGTTATGAATAATGTCGCATCTGAAGGCGTGCATCAGAAGGATTCCGCAACCTGCGTAATATCTCCGTCCGAGACAGCTTATTCTGCAGTCGGAAACCGTTATTGAGTGTGTATATGTGCTATCCGGGTCATCAGCACCGCCGCCGCATATTTTTATGCCGCCGGCACCTCCGTCACGGACATTACACCTCTCAACTCTTACGTGAGAGCAGCCGTGCTTTATGTTTATTCCGTGAGTACCGAAGCACTCTACCGAGCAGCCCTCAATGGTAATGTTTTCCGCATATTCAAGCTCTATAGCTCCGGGTGCTCCGGCAACCGACTGACCGCCGGATGCAAAGCACTCTCCGCCGCCTGCGGGGAATTCTCCCCTGGTGCAGGCAAATTTTATGTTTCGCACTCTTATACCCTTGACGGGAGCGGATCTGTTGCCATTGATACAGAACAGGCTCTGTGCGGCAGGTGCCCAAACCTCGGGAGACTCCCATTCAGACTCGCATCTCGGAAGATAGTATAGCATTCCTTTTTTTCTGTCGAGATAGTATTCCCCCGGGCGCTCAAAGGCTTTTGCTACGTTTTCAAGCACGTATTCCTGGTCCGGGCAGACGGTGCAGAGACTTCTGTACTTCATATATACCCGTCCGCTTGTCCTGTCAAAGGATTCTATGGGGGTATGCTCGTCTACCCAGAAGTGGTTAAATGAAACGGTAATATCCTCTATACCGTCAAAAGCGGAAAAAGTCGGTATATCTTCCTTCTGAACTGTAAAATATTTCGAATGGTCGAATACATTTTCAGAGGGGCATTCCGTTTCCTTCATTCTGAAGTAACCCTCTGACGGAAGTCTGGTACTGAGAGCACGGGAGCCGTTTACGTACAGATCGGTAAACTCCCAGCTGCCGTCCTCCACCTCTGGTATATAGAGAGACAGGCACTCTTCTCCGAAAAAGCGGTCACGCTTAAATCCGGAGAGCACTCTTCCGCCAAGGACAATAACCTCTCCGTCCCCGTACGGCTCAATCGTAACGTTAGAAATATTGCCGGATACCGAAATGGGGTCAGTGACAGAGTAAACACCGCCCAGCATTTTTATGCTTATGGGGAACAGTGCACCGCCACCGCGGATCTCTCTGACGTGCTTAAATGCATCTGCAATACTGCAGGGTCCGAATCCTTCTACTGCCGTATGACAATTCATACCGCTGCCGTTGCCGTCAGGGGACACGTATATTGTGTTCATGTCTCTGTAAGATAACATAGTGCTGCCTCTTTTTGACTACTATTTAACCTTTTCTGCGGTTATACACCTTTCGGTATCGGATATTTTATCTATCGTTACCCGAAGGTATTCCCGCGGCAGAGCAAACGGGATCTTCTCGCTCCACTCGATCACCGATATTCCTCTCTCAAGATAATCCTCAAAGCCGATGGAGTAGAGATCATCTTCGCTTTCAATGCGGTACATATCAAAGTGGAAGAGGGGAGGGTCTCCCTCGTATTCGTTAACTATGGTATAAGTGGGGCTTTTCACCGCCGCACCGGGGGTAAGTACTCCTGCCATACCGCGGACGAAGCAGGTCTTACCTGCTCCCAGGTCTCCGTAAAGAGCAACGGTAGGGTAGTCTCTTCCGCCCATCATTTCGGAAATGAGACCGGCGACCTTTTCTCCTGCCGCCTCGGTCTCTTGTGGGGATGCAGAAGTGATTTTGAATACGGTTTCTGTTGTCATTTTATCAGGAAAGACCGGTAATAGCGCCGTTTGCGTCAACGTCTATTCTCTCGGCCATGGGTGACTTGGGAAGACCGGGCATGGTCATTATCTCACCGGTGAGAACTACTATAAAGCCTGCACCTGCGGAAACTCTCATATCACGTACGGTAAGAGTGAAGCCGCTGGGACGTCCGAGCTTGGTGGCATCGTCTGACAGAGAGTACTGGGTCTTTGCCATACAGACAGGGAAGGATGCAAAACCGGGATCTGCTGCCAGAATAGCCTCAAGAGACTTTTCTGCCGCAGGAGAATAGCTTACTCCGTCAGCACCGTAGATCTCACGGGCAATAGTTTCTATCTTTTCCTTTATGGAAAGCTCATCCCTGTAAAGGTGCCTAAAGGCACCGGGCTTCTCGCAAGCGGCAACTACTGCATTTGCCAGCTCGATTCCGCCTTCTCCGCCCTTTGCAAATACCTCGGACAGAGCAAAATCAGCACCCATATCAACGCAGGTACGGCGGACGAATTCAAGCTCAGCATCGGTATCGGTACCGAATCTGTTAAGAGTGACAACTACCGGTACACCGTATTTCTGAAGATTTTCGATATGAGCCTTAAGATTGCATATACCCTTTGCGAGAGCGTCAAGATTTTCAGCCTGGAGATTCTCCTTCTTGACACCGCCGTTATATTTAAGAGCGCGTACGGTAGCTACCAGAACGATAGCGGAGGGAGCGAGACCTGCAAAGCGGCACTTGATGTCAAGAAACTTTTCAGCACCCAGATCAGCACCGAAGCCTGCCTCTGTAATAGCGTAATCAGCGGTCTTGAGAGCCAGCTTGGTAGCTCTTACCGAGTTACAGCCGTGAGCAATGTTGGCAAAAGGACCGCCGTGGATAAAGGCGGGAGTGTGTTCAACCGTCTGAACGAGGTTGGGACAGAGAGCGTCTCTGAGAAGAACAGTCATAGCACCGTCAGCACCCAGTTCACGGCACCTTACAGCACGTCCGGCATAGGTGTAACCGATGATAATGTCACCCAATCTTCTCTTAAGGTCGTCAAGAGAGTCTGAGAGACAAAGAATAGCCATGACCTCACTTGCAACGGTTATCTGGAAATGATCCTCTCTGACCACGCCGTTGGCCTTGCCGCCCATACCTACAACGATATTGCGGAGGGCACGGTCATTGGTATCGGTAACACGGCTGAAAACGATCCTGCGGGGATCAATACCGATGGTATTGCCCTGCTGAAGGTGGTTGTCTATCATAGCGCAAAGCAGATTGTTTGCGGCAGTAATTGCGTGGAAGTCACCGGTAAAGTGAAGGTTGATATCCTCCATGGGAAGCACCTGAGCATAACCGCCGCCGGCAGCTCCGCCCTTAACGCCGAATACCGGACCGAGTGAGGGTTCTCTCAGAGCGATAGCGGCATTCTTGCCGATCTTCTTCATAGCCATACCGAGACCTACCGTGGTTGTGGTCTTACCCTCGCCTGCAGGGGTGGGGTTGATGGCGGTGACGAGAATCAGCTTGCCGTTCTTTCTGCCTTCGATCTCCCTGAGATATTTTTCGGAGATCTTAGCCTTATATTTTCCGTAGTATTCAAGATCCTCCTCGGGGATACCGAGCTGAGAGGCGATCTCGCCGATTTTAACAAGTTCTGTGCTCTGAGCAATTTCAATATCGGTCAGCATTTTACGTCCTCTTTTCTATAGAAATACCGCATCAGCGGGTAAAGTATCACATTATAATTGTATTAAATTTTTGCTGTTTTGTCAAGGAGTATCAAGAGTTTCCTTCCATTGTGTGTCAGCATCTGATATTTTCGGCAAATGGGGTATGCATGAGGGCAATTCCGTCCCAAATAAAGGAATTTACAGAAAAAATTTTGCTGTTGTTCCGATAATGTTCACATAAAGGTGTTAAACTTATTCGGTAATATGGAAATTTTATCTTTTTTTAGAGAAGGGAAGCATCAATTTGTTAGAGTTAAGAAGCATCAGAAAGGACTATCCCACAGGCGGTGAAACGGTACACGCTCTCCGTGGGGTATCAATGAGATTCAGAAGAAATGAATTCGTGTCTATCCTCGGCCCATCCGGCTGCGGCAAAACAACGATGCTCAATATTATCGGCGGCCTTGACGGATATACCGAGGGAGACTTGCTCATCCGTGGCCGTTCCACTAAGTCCTTTAAGGACAGAGACTGGGATGCCTACAGAAACCATTCCGTCGGATTTGTGTTTCAGAGCTATAATCTTATTCCTCACCAGACTGTGCTCAGCAACGTTGAGCTTGCACTGGCGCTGTCAGGAGTACCTAAGGCCGAGAGAAGAAGAAGGGCCAAGGATGCGCTTACCGCAGTAGGACTTGGCGATCAGATAAAGAAAAAGCCGGGTGAGATGTCCGGCGGACAGATGCAGAGAGTGGCAATAGCCAGAGCACTTGTAAATGATCCGGATATAATTCTGGCCGACGAGCCCACAGGAGCGCTCGATACCGAGACCAGTGTACAGGTAATGGAGATACTCAAGAATATCTCCCGTGACCGCCTTGTTATAATGGTTACTCATAACCCTGACCTTGCGGAAAAGTATTCAAGCAGAATAATCCGTATGCTGGACGGAAGAATAGTGTCCGATTCCCGTCCCATCACCCCGGAGGAGCTCAGAATGGCACCTCAGGGCTCGGGACGTTCCCTTGGCGGTGATAACAAAGAAAAAAGGGCAAAGAAGGCCAAAAAACCTTCCCTGTCCTTTGGCACCTCATTTATGCTTTCCCTTAAAAATCTCATATCCAAAAAGGGCCGCACAGCACTTACGTCATTTGCTGGTTCTATCGGAATCATCGGTATTGCCCTTATAATGGCTATGTCTGCAGGAATGACAGCGTACATCAATGATGTGCAGGAAAGCACCCTGTCAGCATACCCCCTTACTCTTGAAGCATCAACGGTAGAGCTTTCCTCACTTATGAACGCCTTTATGAACGTATCTACCGGCGGAGAGGGTCACGAAAAGGATGCTGTGTACAAAAAATCCGCACTTTACGATATGATAACTGCAATGAACAGCATTGAGGAGGCTGAAAACGATCTTAAGTCCTTCAATGAATTTATCAAGGCGGAAATGGATAAGAAAGACTCAGAGCTTGCTTCTGCCATAAACGGAATACAGTACTCCTATCCCATAGATATTCTCGTATATACCAAAAACGATGACGGCAAGATCCTTCGTTCTGAAACTGAGGAGATCCTCATGGATCTGATGCTCAAGTATATGAAGATAGATATGTCGGCAATGTCCGCTATGCAGGAAATGTCCCCGATGGGCTCAATGTCTACGTCAATGACACGCAGCCTCTGGCAGGAGATGCTGCCGGGAGATAACGGCGCTGAGATAAATGATCTTATACTCGATCAGTACGAGACGGTATACGGAAAGTTCCCGGAGAGATACGACGAGGTAGTTCTTGTTGTGGATGAGTATAACGAGCTTGACGATGTTACACTTTACGCTCTCGGCCTTCTTCCCGAGGAGGAGATGGATAAGCTTGCCAATGCCGCTCTTAACGGTGCGGAGCTGGAAAAGAGCGACAACAGATGGAGCTATGAGGAGATATGCTCGAGAGAGTATAAGGTCATCCTCAATCCCGATTGTTACAGCTATGACGAGACTCTCGGCTGTTATACCGACCTCAGAGACACAGAGGCGGGGCTGAGATATCTTTACGATAATGCGATGACCCTTAAGGTCGTGGGTATCATCCGTCCGAGAGAGGATGCAAGTACCCATATGCTTACGGGTAATATCTGCTACACCTCCGCGCTGACCCGCCACGTTATCGAAAACGCAGGCGATTCTGCGGCAATAAAAGCACAGCTTGATTCTCCCCATACAGATATATTCACCGGACTTCCCTTTAAGGAGACTCAGGGGGAACTTGACGATTCAGCCAAGGAGGCCGCTTTCAGAGAATATGTCAGTGAGCTTGACAGTACAGGTAAAGCGGATACCTTTGTAAAGATCAGTTCAATACCTCCCGCAGGATTTATCGAGGGTCAGCTTGAGACCATGATGAGCGGTCTCACCCGCGAAAATATCGAGAATACCCTTATCGAGGGTATGAAAGCACAGATGAGTGTAAAGGAGGAAGAGATCAGAGCCTATCTTTCTGCCATGAGTGACGAGGAGCTCAGCGAGCTGTTCGGACAGCTTGTCGCAGAGCGTATAACTCTTCAGTACGCCTCCGAGGTTGCGGCACAGATGTCGGCGATGACCACCGAGCAGCTTTCAGGTGCTCTTGATATGGCTATGGCGGGGTATACCACCGAGCAGTGTGCCCTGTATTACGATGAGGTAATGAAGTTCTCCGAGTCTGATTATGAGACTAATCTCAAGAAGCTCGGATTCGTTGATACCGAATATCCCTCTGCGATCAACATTTATGCTACCACCTTTGAGAACAAGGACGTGATCACCGCCGCAATAGATTCCTACAACAGCACCGTTGACGAGCTTAAGGAGATAAAATACACCGATTATCTCGGAATAATGATGTCCTCCATCACCACGATAATCAATGCTATAACCTACGTTCTTATAGCCTTCGTATCTATTTCTCTTGTGGTGTCATCTATAATGATCGCGGTCATCACTCTTATCTCGGTACAGGAGAGAACAAAGGAGATCGGTATACTCAGAGCAATCGGTGCATCAAAGAGAAATGTCTCCGGTATGTTTAATGCCGAGACGGTTATAATCGGCTTTACCTCGGGGCTTCTCGGCGTGACTGTAACGTATCTTCTCTGCATCCCGATAAATCTTATTCTCCATGCCCTGACAGGTATAGCGACACTTAACGCAACGCTTCCCGTATCAGGTGCTGTGATCCTTGTGGCTATCAGCGTGATCCTTACTCTCATCTCCGGTATCATTCCTTCAAGAAGTGCCGCAAAGAAGGATCCCGTGGTTGCACTCAGAACCGAATAATTAAATAACGGCAGCTGAAAGGACGTAAAATGAATATCATCACCTGGAAAAACTGCTTCAGGGTAGCTGTGACAGTGTTTTTACTGTTCCTGTGCATATTCTACTGGAGCGGTATCTCAGCCGTTATATCGGCGGCATTCAGTGCGCTCAGCCCGCTGTTTGCGGGGCTTGCAATAGCCTACGTCATCAATATGCTTATGTCCTTCTTTGAGCGGCATTATTTCCCGAAAAAGGACAGAAGCACCTTTATCGGGAAGACCAGACGCCCTCTGTGTATGGTCGGTGCTATCGTCACCTTTATTATCATCATCGGTGCGGTAGTATATCTCATAGTCCCCGAGCTGTTCTTGTGTGTAAAGTTTCTCGTGTCAGAGATACCGCCCCTGATAATGAAAGCTCTGAAAAGCCAGTGGATACGTGAGCTTCTTCCCGCAGATATTATCGCACAGCTTTTATCCATTGACTGGATGGCACACATCACTACCATCATCAATACCGTGGGGGCAGGCATCGGAGGAGCCGTAAACGTTGTGGTTTCGGCTGTGTCCTCGGTAATATCTATAGTTATCACCGTTTTTCTGTCTGTTATCTTTTCTGTATACCTCCTCTACAGTAAGGAGAAGCTTATAAGTCAGGCTCGCAGAATAACCGTAGGCTATTTACCTCGGAAGATAAGCAGTAAGCTCGCCGAGGTATTCCACGTGCTCAATGACAGCTTTCACAAATATATCGTGGGTCAGTGTACCGAGGCGCTAATTCTCGGTGTGCTCTGCACCCTCGGAATGTTGATATTCCGTTTCCCCTACTCGGGTATGATAGGTGCGCTTATCGGTTTTACTGCACTTATTCCTGTAGCAGGTGCATATATAGGTGCTATCGTTGGTGCGGTAATGATACTGACCGAGTCCCCCGTCAAAGCACTTCTTTTCATCGTGTTTATTCTCGTGCTTCAGCAGCTTGAGGGAAACCTCATTTACCCGAGAGTGGTGGGCGGCTCTATCGGTCTTCCCGCAATATGGGTGCTGGCGGCAGTTACTGTCGGCGGTGCGCTTATGGGTATTCTCGGTATTATTCTCAGTGTGCCGATAGCGGCTACCGTTTACCGTCTTATCAAGGAAGCCCTTAACCGCAGAGAAAAGTTGTCAGAGGACAGCATCGCAGAAAATGTATAAAATAAGAAAGGCCCGGAGTCATCCGGGCCTTTCTTGTACTGATTTATGCTTTTATATCGTTCCAAAGAAATGAACTATATTCATGTCCTCAGGTATCTCAAATAAATGGTCTCCTTTACCGGGCTCTACGAGATGCTGACCGTGATCGGGAGAATATGATATGAGGGCATTCCTTCCGTTTCCGTATTTCTTTGCGGCGGTTACTATTTTGTCAAAGCCCTCTGCCTCAAAGGCGATCGCGTTCTTTGACTCTTTTGCTTCAGGACCGCAGTTGTGCGCGGCTGTGTCGTAATCGAACACGTGAATGCTGAGAAGATCGTAGTCATCCTCTTCTATTACCTTCAGTGCAGTGCTTACCGTGTCAAAGCTTGTGACACATTCATATGATTTTATATCCCGCCCGCTGAATAAATGCAGAAATGAGGAATCCTCCTGAGCCACTATGACTGTGCGCAGACCTGCCTTTATCATCTCGTCGTAAAGAGTACTGCAGAGAAGCCGCGGACGAACGTATGTCTTTATTCCGTGCTCCTCAGGTGTAAGGCCGGTATACATAGACGCATGTGCGACGGGAGTGACCGGCTCAAGAGTGCTGCAGAAGGGAAGGGCAAGAGAAGTGTGCTTATGGACCGGTGCAAACAGATCGGTGTATTTCTGCCACATGTGCATTCCCACCGCATCTGCGTGATAAAGGATAGCCCGCTCAGCCTTTCCGCCAAGGCGGTCCTTTAATATTTTCGACACCCATTTGACACCGGGGGCGTATTCTCCGGGAAGCGGAATCTCCATGCAATCCGCTATAATACCGGCGAAATGCTTAAGATGATATTTGTTAAAATGATCTGCCATTTTTCTACCTCACTATGTATGTTATTAGAATATCAGCTTTCGTAACAGATTTTTATGAGATCTTCTCTTATGTCATCCTTCATACAGGCATGCGATCACAGTGCTTTTTGCGGCGGATCAATACTTTTCACGCTTTCCCGAACGCATTATATAGAAGTATACGGGAATGGCGATAATCGGGAAAAGGGCAGCTGTAAGCATACCGGCCTTCATACCCAGCGTCTCCGGGGTAATACCAATGGCTGCTGCACCTGCGGCGGCCTTCTCTGATGAGGCGATAAGGTCGGTGATAACACCTATAAGCTGAGGGCCGACCGATGCACCGAGATCACCGCCTGCAGCCATCATAGCGAAGATAAATACCCCGCCGTCAGGTATTCTGTCAGATGCGACCACCAGACTTCCCGGCCACATCATTGACACACAGAAGCCGGTAAAGGCAGACGCAGGCAACACGAGGAGCGGAAGATCTGAGAGTGCGGCTATCAGATAGCAGACAGCGGCGCCCACCGCACCGAGGAAAAGCACCCGCCCGATATTTTTTCCCCTCTTTGCGTACAGGGTACGGCCAAGTCCGAGAGCAACCGCAAAAAGTGCGGCGCCAAGGATATCACCCCATATTTTCGGGATGCTGAGAGATGTCTCAAGGAAGCCCGACATCCACTGCGCCATCGTGCATTCCGATGCACCGCCAAGAAAGATGGCAAAGAAGCACAGCCAAAGCACGGGTTTCTTTAAGAATTTTCCTACCCCTTCAACCTTCTCTGATGACAGCTTTTCCGGTATCTCAGCACCGAGAAACAGGAAGAAGGATGCAAGAGGAACGGCAAGGAGAATAAAAATAAGGATATTCCATGCCTTGCCTCCGAAAAGAGCAAGAAAAACGGTGGATACGATTATCATAAACACCACTCCCCAGGCATATACCGAGTGGAGCTTGCTCATCTCTCTGTCGGGATCCTTTGTGGGAATAGCGGCAATTACCGGGCTTATCAGCACCTCGTTAAAGCCGCAGGCGGCAGAGAAGACCACTGTTCCGATCACCAGGCCTATATATGCGCTTTCCGGCATTAGAGTGGGCCACAGTGCAAATATGCCGAGACCCAGCACTGACAAAATGGGGGATGTCTTTACTGCGGCGGGAATGTTGAATTTGTCTGAGAAAAATGAAAAGATAAGGTCTACCACCAGCTGAGTAATAAAGTTCACCACGACCAGAAGGCCTAAGAGAGAATAGGATATTCCGTACATTTCTCTGAAGGTGAGGAACAAAAGCGGCGGCACGTTGCCCGCAAGAGCCATTGAAATGTTGGCGGAATAGCAGGCAAGCTTGGTTCTTTTATAGTTTGGGGTCATTTTATGTCCTTTAGTCCTCGTAGCAAAGATCGATTATCTCACGCTTTATTTCTGAGCTCATGCATGCGTGCCATGCAACAGCCATATTCTTCTCGGGAATTACCAGCAACTGCTGTCCCCTCATACCGCCCTTCGCAAAGGAAAGTCCACGGCCGGTCCTTGAAAGCTCATATCCTCTTTCGGGAACGATATCTGCCCATTCCTTTGAGATATAGCGCTTTCCTTTATATGTGCCGCCCTCGAGATATATCTGTCCCAGCTTTACGGTATCCTCTGAACGGACGTAAAGACCGGTGGCACCCATAGGATGTCCCATAGGACATACGCTCCATGCAACCTCTCTGAAGCCGAGATCAAAGAACATTTCCTTCCACATAAAGTCGGTAATATTCATTCCTGCTTTCTCTTCAACTATTCTCGCCAGCAGATAGTAGGCACCGTCAGTATACTTGCTTGCTTCTCCGGGGGTATATTCAAGGGGATGGGAAAGCATATAGCCAAGGTAATCGCGGCCGAACTCATTTGCATCTATACAGTCAATGTCAAGAAATCCGCCGGGGAGACCGATCTTATGCTTAAGCGCCATATGCACCGTGGTAAGCTCCCATCTCTCATCCATGTCTTTGGGAAGATACTTTCTCAGGATGTCTGTGACCTTCTCATCGGTAGACAGAAGCCCCTTGTCATAGAGCAGACCGACAGCGGTAACTACAAAGGCCTTTGCCACAGAGTAGGAATTCTGGCAGGGATTTGATTTGCCGAAGTGCAGATTTTCAGCCTCGCCGTTGATTATTGCGGAAAAGTGATAAACGTTATAATTCTTTTCTTCAATGAATGACTTTACCTTGTCCATAAAGATACTCATAATGTGTCCCTCGTTTTTTGAGTTTTGATACATTATAGCACAAGACTAGACCACTTACAACCCTTTTTACCCCTTTATCTGTTGACTTTTGTACCGGGAAAATGTTATACTGTCCTGTAATGAAGAAAAAACGGAGGAACATCGGCAGGGTGATAAGAGCGGCAGAAAAAAGAGATGTGGAACAGCTTCTCTCTATATACGAATCGGCAAAGAAATTTATGAGAGGAGCAGGGAATCTTACCCAGTGGACGGGCAATTACCCTTCGGGA
Source organism: Clostridia bacterium (assembly GCA_017408535.1). Taxonomy (GTDB): domain Bacteria; phylum Bacillota; class Clostridia; order Oscillospirales; family CAG-272; genus RGIG2161. Next base: position 692 of record JAFQUL010000140.1, on the reverse strand, counting down.
GAATTGCTTGAGGAGGATATAGATAAAGGACAGCTTTACTGTGAGGAAAATGAAGAGGGCAGGATAGTTTTCTGTTTTGTTCTCGCAGAAGGAGAGGATCCGACATACCGATATATTGACGGAGAATGGCTTTCTCACGAGCCCTACGGAACGATACACCGTATAGCAAAGGACGGCTCCTTGCCGGACAGCCGCGGTACGGTCAAGAGATGTGTTGAGTTTGCCCTGGCAAGACATTCTCACCTGAGAGTCGATACTCACAGAGATAATTTCCCCATGCAAAAAGCGGTAGAAAGAGAAGGCTTCAGCTACCGCGGAATAATATATTTAAGTGACGGCTCGCCCAGAATGGCCTACGAGCTTGTGAAGTAAGGAAGGATAAGAAAAATGAGAAAGAATTTCGGTTCAAAGCCAATGCTCTATCCCATGCCGGTGCTGATAATCGGCAGCTATGACTGTAACGGTATTCCTAACGCAATGAACGCGGCCTGGGGCGGAATATCCGAGGAAAATGAAATTTCCATCTGCGTGTCAGAGGGTCATAAAACTACCTCAAACATCCTGGCCCGCGGCGCATTTACCGTCAGTGCGGCAGATGCCGATAATCTGGTGGCCGCCGATTACGTGGGCATCGTCTCCGGTAACGGTACCCCCGACAAGATATCAAAATGCGGCTGGACTGCGGAAAAGAG
>JAFQUL010000139.1 GCA_017408535.1 Clostridia bacterium | reverse complement strand
CCTGAGGAAATTTTCGTGAGAGGGTGCAACTATGATTTAGAGTTATAGCCTTATTATATGCACCCTCAAACCTCGGGCGGTTAATAACCGCCCCTACGGATTTGATATGTATTTTCAAAATGATATGAAACCGGTAGGGGCGTACATTGCACGTCCGCAGGTCGCCGGGGGTTAATTCTGTATTTTACCCCTTAGAACCTTGGGACGCCGAGGCCGTCGCCCCTACGGATTTGATATGTATTTTCAAAATGACATGAAACCGGTAGGGGCGTGCATTGCACGTCCGCCCCAATGATATAATGTCCCTGCGCGGACGACGGAATGATATACTTCATTCAAATAAACAAATCCCCCGCATCGGTCGGTATGTATATCGGCCGTCTGCAGGGGATAATATTCTTTTTTGTCACAACCGTTTTAATTTCTCGGTTATTACGGTGAAATATTCCGGAAACGGAGACTCGAAATGCATCATCTCGCCGCTGCGAGGGTGTGTCAGAATGAGCTCACGTGCGTGCAGACACTGCCCGGAAAGGAGCTCTGCGTTCTGCCGCTCGAATTTACTGTGCCCTCCTCCGTACACCGTGTCACCGAGAAGAGGGTGTCCCTTGTAAGCCATATGCACTCTGATCTGGTGGGTACGTCCGGTCTCAAGATCAAGGCGGAGACGGGAAAAGCCGCTGTACTCCTCCTCTACCCTATAGTGGGTCACCGCATCACGGGCGTGCTCGGTACTCTTGTATACCGCCATCTTTTTCCTGTCGGTCATATGGCGGCCGATAGGCGCGTCAACAGTTCCCTCCTGCTCCTTAAAGCGGCCATTGGCAACTGCGTAATATATGCGTGATACCTTATGCTCCTTGATCTCCTCTGAAAGGAAATTATGGGCAAAATCATTTTTTGCCACCACAAGAAGGCCGCTGGTGTCCTTGTCTATGCGGTGGACGATGCCGGGACGCATCACCCCTCCAATGCCGGACAGCCTGTCGCCGCAATGGTAAAGCAAGGCATTTACCAGCGTTCCGTCAGGGTTCCCCGCCGCAGGGTGGACAACCATACCCTTAGGCTTGTTGACAACGATTATATCATCATCCTCGTAGATAATATCTATGGGGATATTCTGCGGTACTACGTCATAGGGCTCGGGCTCGGGGATGATGTATTCTATCTCGTCACCCTCTGCCACCTTACAGCTCTTTGCGGCAGTCTTTCCGTTCACCGTCACCTGCCCTGCCTCAATTAAGCTCTGGGCAGCGCTTCTCGTCACCCCGCCAAGCTCTGATACCGCAAGGTCAAGCCGCTTGCCGGAAAGAGTCTCAGTTACCCTTATTTTCATTTTTCTTTTTACCGGCGTTCTTTACTTCGCCTATGATAAAGTACAGCATAAGGAGTGCCGCACCTACTGTTATAAAGGAATCCGCACCGTTAAAGATAGCGAAGTTTATAAGACGGAAGTCGATAAAATCCACAACGTATCCGTACAGCACGCGGTCTATCATATTGCCGATACCGCCGCCAAGAATGAAGGAAAGTGCCGTAATACACAGTTTATCCGTGGGCTTGACCACGATAAAATACACAATTATCGCAATTATCGCCGCAACGGAGAACACCATAAACACCCATCTGGCATCCTTAAGCATACCGAACGCCGCACCGGTATTCTCGCTGTAGGTAAGGTGAAGCACATCCTTAATTATCGGGAATGTATCTATCGGCTTAAGGAAATTTACCGCCAGAAGCTTAGTCACCTGGTCAAGTATCACAGCTCCAATGGATATAAGCACAAAAACAAGAATAGTCATCATAATCAAGGACAGCAGACCGCCAAAAGCGGCCTGCTGTCTTTCCTTTAATAATTATTTGCGGACAATTGATCGCTGACAAATACTTAATTGTCGGAGATAACGGCCTTACAACGACAGCAAAGGAAGCCGTCCTCAGTTGCCTCGCCCTCGGTGGAGTATGCCCAGCAACGGTCGCAACGCTGACCGTCAGCACCCTCAACCAGAACGCCGATACCGGAAACGGTCTCGGTAAACGCTGCCTCGGGAGCAGCCTCATTCTTAACTGCAACACCGGATACGATGAACACGTCATTAAGCTCACGGCCGAAGGAGGTGAGCAGCTCGGTGGTAGCCGCGTCGGAGGTGAAGAGAGTGATCTTAGCGTCAAGAGACTTACCGATCTTCTTCTCTGCACGGGACAGCTCAAGAGCCTTCATAACGTCATCACGAAGGTCAAAGAGCTTGTTGTAGCGCTCCTCGATCTCGGGGCAGGAATACTCATCGGAAACCTCAGGCATATCGTTAAGGATTACGCTTCTCGCGTCGTCAGAGGCAAGATGAGGCATAGACTGCCAGATCTCGTCAGAGGTATATGCAAGCAGAGGAGCAAGCATACGGGTAAGACCGGAAAGTACGATATACATAGCGGTCTGTGCAGAGCGTCTTGCCTTACCGTTCTTCTTCTCAACGTATACACGGTCCTTGGTAATGTCTACGTAAAGCTTGGACAGAGTGATAGTGCAGAAGTTGTTGATCGCGTGGTAGATAAGATGGAACTCATAGCTGTCATAAGCCTTCTTGACCTCAGCGATGAGCTTGTTATAATTAGCAAGCAACCAACGGTCGATGGGATAAAGCTCCTCTACTGCCAGCATATCGGTATTAGGATCAAAATCGGTAGCCTTGCCATTCTCATCAACGTCACCGATATTTGCAAGAATGATTCTTGCGGTATTACGGATCTTTCTGTAGGTCTCGCAAAGCTGCTTGAAGATACCGTCGGAAACACGGACGTCAACACGGTAGTCGCTGGATGCAACCCAGAGTCTGAGTATATCAGCACCGTACTGCTTGATAACGTCAATAGCCTTGATATCGTTGCCGAGGGACTTGTGCATTGCCTTGCCCTCTCCGTCAACTACCCAGCCGTGGGTAAGAACAGTCTTGAAGGGAGCCGCATCCTTGCCGCTGCCGATAGCGGTAAGAAGTGATGACTGGAACCAACCTCTGTACTGGTCAGCACCCTCAAGATATACGTCAGCCGGCCACTTAGCGGTCCAGCCCTCTGCGTTACCGTCCTCGATAACTGCGAAGTGGGTAGAACCGGAATCGAACCAACCGTCAAGAGTGTCGGTCTCTTTATCAAAATGAACACCGCCGCAATGAGGACACTTGAAGCCCTCGCCCAGCATTTCTGCGGCCTCCATCTCGTACCATGCGTTAGAGCCGCGCTCGCCGAAGATACGGGATACCTTTTCTATAGTCTCGTCATTGCAGATAGGCTTGCCGCAATCCTTACAGTAGAATACGGGAATGGGAAGACCCCAGTGACGCTGACGGGAGATACACCAGTCCGCTCTCTCACGGATCATCTGGGTCATACGCTCGCCGCCCCATGCGGGAAGCCACTCGATGCCCTCGCAGGCCTTAACTGCTTTGTCCTTGAATGCATCAACGGAGCAGAACCACTGAGGAGTTGCTCTGAAGATTATCGGCTTCTTACATCTCCAGCAGTGAGGATAGGAGTGCTCGGTCTCAGCAGATGCAAGAAGTGCTCCGCTTTCACGAAGATCCTCAAAGATGACCTCGTTTGACTTCTCGTAGAAGAGACCTGCGTACTTGCCGGCCGCCTCAGTCTGATAACCTCTGTCATCAACGGGAACTACTATCTCAAGACCGTACTTCTTACCGGTGCGGTAGTCATCCACACCGAAGCCGGGTGCGGTATGTACGCAACCGGTACCGCTCTCCATGGTAACGTAGTCGGCATTTACTACCAGACTGTCACGGTCAAGGAAAGGATGGTATGCGGTCATATATTCAAACTCGTCACCGCGCATAACGCTGACGGTCTCGTACTCTTCGATTCCTGCGGCCTTCATGGTAGCACCCACAAGAGCCTCAGCGGTAATGTAATACTCACCGTTTGCACGGTTGATAGCATAGCTCTGATAAGGATGGAGAGCTATTGCAAGGTTACCGGGAAGAGTCCAGGTAGTGGTGGTCCAGATAACGAAGTAAGTGTTTTCAACGTCACACACAGAGGCAAGCTTGCCCTTGTCGTCATGTACCTTGAACTTTACGAAAATAGAGGTACACTTATCGTTCTGATACTCGATCTCAGCCTCAGCCAGAGCGGTCTCGTCAGCGGCACACCAGTAAACGGGCTTAAGGCCCTTGTAGATGTAACCGTTCTTGTACATCTCGCCGAATACCTTGACCTCACGTGCCTCAAAGGAGGGGGCCATGGTAACGTAGGGATGCTCCCAGTCACCGATAACGCCGAGTCTCTCAAAGGACTCCATCTGAAGATCTATGAAATTCTGTGCGAACTTCTCGCAGGCAGTCCTGAACTCAGGAATGGACATTTTCTTTCTGTCCAGCTTGTTCTGCTTGATAATAGCGCTCTCAATAGGCATACCGTGGTTGTCCCAGCCGGGAACAAAGGGTACCTTGAAGCCGCTCATGGCCTTGTATTTGTTGATAAAGTATTGG
>JAFQUL010000017.1 GCA_017408535.1 Clostridia bacterium | reverse complement strand
TCCGCCGCTGTCTTCCACTCCGTTATCTGTTGCTCTTAGGCACTTTATCATACTCTCTCCGTCAGCGGGAATGGGATAGGGCTTTGAGTAGGGAAGAACGGTTACCGTCCTTTCTGCGGTACCAACAAAGCCTCTTGAGTCAGTAACGCTTGCAGATACAGTCAGAGTGCCCCAACCGGACAAGGGCGGGGTCACTACTGCCGTAGTGTCATACTGCTTTCCGTCAAACGTTATTTTCCTCGACTCGATCGTTGCACCTTCCTTGGCTTTTTCCGACATTAAGATCCGAACCTTGGTAAGCCCCTGGATATAGAGATTTGAAAGCTCGGGGGGGAGTCCCCCGTTATTCGGTTCGGTTATTACCGAAACATCCGGCAGCGTGTAGAAATTCTGAGGGATCCTGTACCTTGCGACGGTCTCCTCTTTTCCTATTACCGATGTAGCCGTGCTGTCCGAAAAGGTGGTGAGTGTGAAGGTAACGGCAACGTACTCCCCCCCTGCGGCATTTTCCGCAAGAGCATAATACGGTGTCCAGGAGACGGCAGTGAATGAGTCACCCGGGGAGAGCAGAGTACCGCTGTATTCTCCGGCCTCATAGGTGAGACTGTGTCTGAAGCTGTCTGAATATTTACTTACTGTGATCTGCTGTTTTACCCCAAGGGTACCGTCCGGCACAGAGATAGAAGATGCTCTTGCTATAGCATCAAGCTCAGCCGTGCCGGTCACCGTTATTCCGTCTACATATACACCTGATATGGTGGCTTTCATGGAAAACTTGGCTGACAGACTGAAGCTGCAGTTTCCGTCCTCTGAGTGATAGAGAGTATGGGATGTTTTTCCGAGAGTTATCGTTTCTCCTCCATCTGTGGACAGGGATGAGGTGGTGAAGGTCACGGTACTGTTTCCGACAGATACCGAATGAGTACGTGCCGAGCTTATGTAAAGATCATAGCCGGAGGCACACACCAGTTCATGAGTACATGAAATACGGGTGCAGTTTTCGGGTATGCTCTGACTACCCTGCCAGGATATCCGGTAGGTATAACCTCTGTATGAGCCTGTAAAAAATCCTGATAAAGCCATAGATCATCCCTCCTACATCCACTTGAAGGCAATACCGTCTGAAAGCACCAGACTGTACCTGCCCAGCTTAAAGTTTCCCGTGATTTCTCCGTCGGTTATATACAGCTTATAGTCGCCGATGTACGCAACCTCTCTGCCAGAGCCGTCGTAGAAGGACAGTCTGTCGGGCAAAAATCTTGCAAATTTGCTGAAAACCGTTTCTCCGTCCGTTTCTGTGGTCTGTCCTATCTCAAGGCCGTATATCGGTGCACCGTTTTCATCGTAGTCAATAAGACCTGAATTGATATAAGCGTTTACCCTGACAAGGGAGTTTTCAATGTTTTTTATATCGCTTATGACTGTCTGCAGATTGCTGTACAGCTGTGAGATAGAATCAGCGTTTGCACTCAGCTCTGAGACGGTAGACTCTCTGTATGTACCGAAGTCGGATACCGCTACGTATTCACTACAGAATCTTTTTTTCATCTCCTCGTAGTATGCGTTTACTATATCTGCAGATTTTATTATCAGAGCCTTGACAGAGTTGAAAGATGCTGTGCCATCCTCCTTTTTGTCCGACTGAGACTTATTTACCTGTGCCTGTCCGGCGGTATTTCCGTCTTCCGCACCGTCAATGACCTCAAGAGCCATATTCAGCTGCTCTACCAGCTGGTAGAGATATTTTTCAAGCTCCTTCTGCCGACCTTCTGTTGAACCTGAGGATATATGCGGAAGTCTTATTCCCTGGTTTTTCATTTTACCTCGCTTCCTTCGTAGTAGGTTTTCGAGATAGAATGTACCGTGCCCTCCCCTTCTCCTAAAATCCTAAGGGAGAATTGATCGCACCGTCTGGGGCGTATAGGTACGGTAAAGCTGTCAAGAGAATGTCCTACCACATCCATTACCTTTTCCCAGCTTCCCGACGAATCGTATCTGATGAAAAATGCGATGCGGCTGCCCTCAGAAAGAGACATTTTTACCGAAAGCCGGGATACTGTCTTACTGTCGGTGGAATATCTTCCTATTATCCCGGTCTCTGCCATCCATTTTATATCTCCGGGCTCCTTTTTTCCGGTGCCGCCTACAGTTTTTATCATTCCGTCCTTGCGGTCAATAAAGTATAATTCACCTCCGCAGCTGCAGAATACTGCGGCATCTGTACTGTCTTCTCTGTGCCACAGTCTGCGCAGAGTGTCATACACGAAAAGATGTGGAGCACCGCTCTGATCCTTCATTGAAATATAATATTTATTGTCATAAGCTCCCGCAGCACCTGACGTGTACGCCGTGTGTCCGAGCGGCTCGGATATATTTACCGGAAGTGATCCGTCATAGGCACATATACCGTCTCTTGATTTGTAGTACAGCACCTCATTTACCGCTGCCAGGCTGTCCTCCGCTCCCCGCATGACACCCCGCCCCAGAGTAGTCTGGACTCTGTAGTTTGCAGGGTAGCTGCCGTGAAGCTTATGAAAGCAGTTTTCCTTGAAGAACACGGGGTACCCCAGGTAGTTTACTGCACCGGTAAACTGTCCGTCGGTACCGAGGGAAACTCTGTAGCTGTCAGTGGATATTCCCATAAAGACGTTCCAGTTCTTAAAATCTCCCAGCTTTGAGGCGTATATCTCGTTTACAGTCTCCCCTTCACGGGATATGCCGTATTTACACCCCCACAGCCGGTTTTCCGACTCTATTACCATATCCATGTCCGGCATCATCCGCTTTATGGACAGAGCAGAGCTCTGGCTTACGGGTACAGATATGATACCCGGGACTACTATGTAGTCTCCGGCAGGGGAATCGGGATCGCAGTATACCGAACAGAGAACAGTATCGCCCCCTTCAAGATCACTGAGCTCAGTGTTGTTTTCATCTATCCCCGATATACGGACCCCGTCGTATTCAGAAAAAAGACGGGCGATCCCGGGAGAGGAGATCTTTATATAAGTGGATTCAATTTCTGCCCATACACCGCTTGATGCGGAGTATTCCTTAAGCACGCACGGGGAAGAGGATGTATCTACCCAGTAGGTACCGTTTTCGGGAGACTCCGGTGCAGATACCGAAACAGTACAGTTCTCATATTCGCTGCCGTCTATCGAGCAGTTCGAAAACGTCACCGTACCGTACGAGGTAAAGCTTGCCTCAATGTCTCCTTTGTCGGTTAGGTCCTTTGTGTTAATATATTTTTTGTCAGGCAGGATGATCAGGTACGCCCCCATAGACACAGCACGCTTTGGCAGCATATCGGGATCTTTCGACAGCCCCATGTCCACATGGTATCCGTTAATAACTATGTCTGTCCCGTCTGTGTAGCACAGACTGTCTTTTGCTATAAGACAGCTTGCCTCCCGAGGTGCGGCATAAATACCTCTGACCTTTCTCGGTGAGAGCATAGGATAGCTGTCAGAAGAAAGATTTTCCATATTCGTAAATTCACCGTCGGCGTATGTGGCACTTCTGTTATATCCGCCAAACACATCTGTCACGCTTCGGCTGAGTGCAGGCTCTCCGAGATTTGGAAGTAACATATCTCCACTCCTCTCAGAAGAATTTCAGCTTTCCGCCCTTAGGGGCGTGAAGGGAATTGTAGCTTGCGGCAAACCTTGAGTACAGCGAGTTATACATAATGAGGGCGTTGTTATATTTCGCATACTCCTCGTTTGAATAATGGATACGCGAGGCCAAAAAATACACGTACAGTTCATCATATGGGTGAGGAACCAGAAGAGAAGTATCAATGGGTACGTCCTCAGAGTAAGATATAGGCTCATCCATGGGAGCATCCTCGTGAGTGAGGAATATATCGCGGCTTATCATGCCGTCAAGCATTGACAGCCAGCGGATCTTATCTTGTACCGTATAACCGTTGGGTACGAGAGAGTCTGTTCTGTCCAGCGCTTCGATTATCGTCATATGATTCCCCCTTCGGTATAAAGTTGCTTTTCATTATTTCTTTTCTGCCGCCTCACTGTACTCGTATGCGTGAAGGAGCGCCAGCTCCTGGTTTCTCAGCACCTCATAAGCACATTCCGGCAGCTCGACCTCTTCACCGCGCTTGATGAGCCAGCTGCGGTCATTTACCGACACGAAAACGTCATCGGCCATTTCCTTGGTCTTGGGAAGTCTGATCTTATATTTCTTTTCTTCGGTAGCAGTATTTGACATTTGTTTTTTCCTCCGTTTGTTATATTTTGTTGTCCCGCCCGGGCGAGAGATACCGGGGTCCTGAATATCCGGCAGGTAAATTATCATTCCGTTGTCCGTTCCCCCAGGCAACTCGCCGCTCCCGTCCCTTATTATGGTTTAGCTTCTATCAGTTAGCAGATGCAGACTGAGAGAACTCGCCGCAGGATTCGATTCTGACCATGTAGTTTTCTACCAGTCTTTCTGCGGTCTTAAGAGCCTTCCAGCCCACAGAGCTTCTCTGATCAAGGGGATCGGCTGTACCGGCAGAACCCTTCTGCTTTACGATGGTCTGAAGACCGCCGCCGGTGATCTCGGTGGTGCCGTATGCCTCATCGCCGAAGATGAGGGTACAGAATACCGCAAGACCGCTGGGACAGGTGCTGTTTTTGATAATAGCTGCCTCAGAGGTCTGAACGAATCTTACTCCGCTGATCTTGCCTATCTCGCCAACGTAAAGATTCTCGGGCTGAGCATACTTGTGTGCGTCGATCCACTCGGGGTCACGCATAAGGTCGTAGGCAACGTAGGGGTGTACAATGGCAACGTAATCACCGTTTATGGTGGGAGCATTGTTTGCACGAAGCTTTGCCACAGCCTTCTGTACCTGCTTTACGGTGATTTTGGCGGTGGTGTCAAGAGCACTTCTTGAGGTAACTGCGGTCTCGCTTCCGTCTGCGGCAACCTTAGGACAGTAGTTTACGTTGGTGCCTGCCACTATGATATTTCTTACGATGGTATCAAGGGTAAGGCCTGCCTGTCTGCCAAGCAGCTTAGTCTCCTCAACGATGGTGTTGTCAATGGAGGTAAGCTCAAGCACGTCGCTCTGAACTATGTAGTCGCCGTACTGAGAAACGGTAGCGGTGACCGCCTGAACGTTAAGGGCCTTTCCGTCGGGGGTAACACCCTCGGTAAGAGGAGTTGTTGCCTTGGCAAGAGGGGAGAACTTACGGAACTCGATGGTCTTGCCGGAATTTGCGGGAATGGGACGCTTCTGACCGAACTGATCGTGAACGAGAAGTGCGGAGGCCTCATCGATAAGGTTCATATCGTAAAAGGTCTTCATTTCAGGTGATAGATCGTTGCCGGTTGCGGTAGATACAGTGGTATTTACTGTGGTGTCAGCAAAAAGCTGAAGGTCAATGTAATTGTTGTTCATGTTTTTCTCCTTTGTTTTCAGAATTTGATCTTTTCTCCCCGCTGGACACGGCGAATTATCTCCCGCCTGTCATCACGGGTAAGCTTTGACACATCATTCTTGACGATAGCCGGTGAGCCGGGGGACAGTCCGTTTTCGCTGGGCCTGATACCGTTTGCAAGGATAGTATTGGTTATTCTCTCCTCCGCGCTTTTTTTGGCATAATTCATTATTGCGGGGATGATCTCATTTTTGTGCAGTACCTCATAGGCCGTTCTTACGTCAACACCGCTCTTTAACAGCTGTGTGAATCTTCTGTCGGACATCTCCTGTCTCAGATCAAAGGAAGGGTACACCTCTTTTAATTCTCCTGCATCCTTTACCCAGACTCTTACTCTGCTGTCAGCGATGGCTCTTATCTCATCGTCTGTTTTTCTTTGCTCGAGTGGCGCTCTGCCGTTTTCTTCGTCAGAGCTGTCTCGGATATCGGCATCCTCGGGAATGGAGCCGTAATGCTTTGAGAGAAACTCAAGGGCGGGTTTTATGCGGTTGTACCTGGCCTCGGTATCCTTTGCGGACTTCAGCCGACGTCTTACCGTTTCACTCACCCTTTTGTCATAAAGATCCTTGTACTCTTCCTTTATCAGACGTTCAAATTCCGCCTGCCGCTTGGCTTCGGCATTACTTGTGTCATTTTCCCTCTGAGCGTTAAGGGAATCATCGCCGGCAGAACTGTTTTCTGCAGGGATGTTTACGCTCTTTTCCCGGGACTCGGCGTCAGTCCCGTTTACGCCGACCTCTGCCGGAAGATCTGCCGATTCTCCGAAGAGGGTAAGGTCGATACCTTTTTTTCTTAAGTTATGCATTTATGCTTTCCTTTCTGCCCGTAAGTGGGCGACTCTTTTGGTTATCTGAAGGCGTAATGCCGATACCAAACTTTTTGTTTATTTTTACGTAACGTGGATAGTTCTGAGCCAGCAGCTCAAGACCCCTTACCGCAAATTCCATATCTGTTCTGAGAGCGCTGTAACTGCTCTCTCTGCCGGGAACACGGGAGACTAAAAATGTTGCGTCTCCCCGTTCTGTGCTGAATTTCCCGGGTCCGTCGCGGTCACAAAAACGGGCGGCAAGTGTCTCGGTAAGGGCAGAGCAGGCGGCGCAGACGATATCCTTGCCCGGCTCACCGTAGCCTGCGTGTCCCTTTACAGACAGCAGTGCGGCGCCTCCGTTTACCGTATATTCTGCTTTTATCATCCTTTTACCTCGTCTCAGCCGGGGACAGAGGCGTTTGCCGCACGGGTTCTTGCCTCCTTGGTCACACGGCTCTCACCTTCCGCCTCCGGAAGTTCCTTTTTTGATTTTACAGCCGCAGCGGCTGCCTCGGCTACCAGCTGCTGCTTTTTGTAGCTCTCGCCGTTTCCGGCTATCTTGTCCCGCACGAACTGCTTTCTGTCAAAGTCCATCATATCAATGCAGGCAAGAGCCTGATCTGATATCCTCGGGTCAAAAAGGCCGGCCGAGAAGAACTGTAGTGCCAGTTCATTCTGGGACATCTTGCTGTAGGGGGATGCCTTACCGGCGCTTACCTCAACGTCAAAAAGAGGCAGACGGTAAGATGACGCAGAAGAGGAACGTATCCCCTTGTTTCCGTATTTAACGAATCTGTAGCTCCCCTTTTCCCCCAGTATCCTGAAGCACCTCGGAAGATCGTAGAACTGGCGGATAAGTTCAATTATCATAATGCATACCTTTCTGTATGCTCTGTATGCGGATTTACTTGAGTCTCTTGACAGCTTACTTCCGGCCTCCTGCATGGCGGCTATGGCGGATGCTGCGGTAACGCCGTGAGAACTGCCGCCTGTGGATATGTCACGGTTTCCGGTGGTCTCCTTGAGCTCGTCTATTTTGTTGTTGATCACCTGAACGTAAATTTCATTCAGCGGTTTTCCCTGAATGGGCAGAATACTGTCCTGTCCCAGGTTTCCGTCAACGTGAACGAAATCCTTGGTCATATCTGCGTATTCCTCTTCGTTTACCGATCCGTCAGTACGGATAAAGTGTCTGGGACGGCAGTTGGCAAGCATATTCTGCATTATGGCGGCATTGCCTCTGTCTATATAGCTCTGGGCATCTTTGCCGATGTCTATATAACCGAAACCGGCGGGCGTACCCTCTACTGAATAAAGGGGATCAAAGATAAAGGGATACATACCGTGGTCATAAAGTCCTCTTTCAGAGAGGAAGGGATCGTTCTCCGTTGCATAGAGAAGCTGATCGTTTACGTATTTAGCGTAGTGCAGGACAGTTCTGCCGCCTGACTTTTTCTTGTAGTACCAGTCCACCACCGCCGATTTTCCGGAGGTGTCCACCGTGTCGTCGTATATGTATCTTGCCAGATCCTGGGTTATCCCTCCCAGTTTTCCTTCAAGGAAGGGGTAGGACGCCTCAAGTATATCGTTGTCCTGAAGCTCTACGTGGAACAGGTTTCTGCTTTTCTGAATATCTGTAACACCGCTCTCCCAGAAAAGATTGATAAGATCTATCTTTTTTACTGCTATATCACCCAGCCCCGACAGCTTATCCTTGTCCCAGAAAACGCCGTATACACCGGTACCGCTTTTCAGCTTGTAGAACCACACGTCAGAGTATATCTGCTCAAAATCATTCTGATCTAATATTACCGGGATAATGGATGACAGCATCTCTGCCTCTCCCCTGTCGCTTTCCTCTCTCGGAAGTATGCTCGGTGTGGGATAGCTGTCCATAGCCTCGGCGTGCTTGTTGAGAATACAGTTTAGAAGCCATGCCGATACGGGACGTACATCTTCATTGTTGCTTCTCATGCATTCCCAGTGTCTGAGCTTGAACCATTGCTCATTGTCAATGATCTTCCTCTCAAGATTCGCTTTACCTTCCTTGTACTTGCGCAGTATGCGGTTGGCATTTGCTATCTGATCCTGTCCGATCTTTTCTTCAAGTATTGCAAATGCACTTACTGCCTCTCCGCTGATGCTCTCATCATCAAGCACCGGTCGGATCTCATTGTTTTTTGCCTTTTTACTTTCAAATAATGGCATTTTTTCCTCCGTTTTTAATTTGTTATTCACCTTCCACTACCTCCATTCTTGATAGTACAGAGGGTGGACGGACGTCTTTTTTATCAATGTCAAGAAATATTCTTTTGGGATCGTTTGAATATCCGTCTGCTGTTTTTTCTCTCGGCTTTATCTGTCTGTGCATACAGAAATATCTGGTCTCGTCTGCAATATGATCCTCGCCGTCGGTGTCCAGATCCTCCGGGCGCTGACCGTCATATCTGAGAGAGGGAATGGTGCGTATAAAGGCCTTGCAGTTACTGAAAACGTACAGCATAGCGTAGCCGTTTTCGTCAAAGGTCATCCTGTAGTGCATCTGCATCCAGCCTGGGATCCGCTTGTTGTCCCCGGGAGAAAAGAAAACTCTGTATTTTGCCGCTCTCTCGGCTAAGCTCTCTCCCGACTCCGCATCCCATATAGCGGGGTCAGCTATTCCGATAATATGCTTGTTTTTTAGCCATCTGTGCTCGGATTCTATTCTGTGTATCTCGGAAAAGACCTTGTCCGGGGTCCATTTAACACCTTCGTTTGCTGTCCCGGTACACCCGTACAGCTCAAGGATCCGGTAAGCCGTACCGTCCCTGTCAACCGCCCACCATCCGCAGGAAAAGGGCTTGTTGTATCCCCAGTCAAAGGAACGGTATATCTGATAGCTGTCGGGTATTTCAAAGGGTTCGATAACGTGGGTGTTCTTTCTTGTGATATACCCCTCGGGTCTGTCTCTGAACTCCTCAAAAAACTGTCCGTCAAAAATATCCCAACTGCCCTCAAGCCACGCTTTTTTCAGCTTTGGCGGAAGAGCGGAAAGCTGTTTTAAGTAATCCGGCTGACTTTCCATCAGTACCTTGTTGTCGGTTATCAGCGAGCGGATAAATACGTAGTCGTCGGGATCCTCTCCCTCCTCAAACCTTCTGTCAATAAATAGCCTTTTTATATATCCGTGTCCCTGACCGCCGGGGTTACAGGTGTAGTACACCCTTTTGGGAAAGCCGTTAACACCTCTCAGACAGGCCGTCACCGTCTTCATTTGGTATTCAGACAGCTGAGTGGCCTCGTCAAGGAAGATCACGTCGTATTCCACACCCTGCATTCTGTCAAGATCGGCATCGCAGGCACAGTAGGTAAAGTTTATGGTGGAGCCTCCGGGAAATTTAAGCACCTTGTCTTTATCAACGTATTTTGCCACTCCCGTAAGCTCACGGCGCAGGATGTTTATGTGATTGTTTATCAGCTCCGGATAACTGCGTCTTACGATAAGTATTCTTATTCCGGGATATTTTATCGCCAGCAGCTTTGCTTTCGTTCTTACCGCCCAAGATTTTCCTCCGCCTCTTGCACCTCCGAATGCAATGTGCTTTGCCCTTGCCAGGAGAAATTGCTTTTGTTTGTCACTTGGGGAATCGATCTTCAGTTTTTTCATTTTTCTCCCGGAGCATTATTGAGCAAACGTTGCCGCTTCCTCTGTAATAAAGACAGCCAGCCCCTCTTCGTCACTCTTTTCCTCTTCTGCCTTTTTGTGTAAAAGCACTATTTCCGCCAGCTGCTTTTCCTTTTCAAGAGGAGACAGGACCCCCTGTATCTCTTTAACCTCTTTCAGAAGAGCGGATAGCTGCTTCAGCGTGTTTTTGTCGGGTACAGCTCCGTCCGTCAGGCATTCATCTATGGCGTTTTCGATAACGCACAGCAGCTTGTCTGATACGTCCAGCAGCCGCCTTGAGCGTTTTGCTTCTCCGGGTATACTCAGCCCTCCTTTCCTTTTTCTTTTCTTGCTTTCGGTGTCCATTTTTTTCTTCTCTCCCTTCCGACACTTGCATTATAAAAACTAATCGCCCCCATAGTCACCCAACCCCCCCGAAAAAAATAAAAAAATTTTTTCCGCATAAAAAAGCCTCTGCCCAAAGAGGCAGAGGCGGTGCTGAAAGATTCATTCCAGCCCGAGGCTGACCGATATAGCGGTATTTATTTCATTCATTGCATTGTCATCAAGATGTCCCATTTTTTCCTTGAGCCGTCTTTTGTCAAGAGTTCTCATCTGCTCAAGCAGCACCACAGAATCTCTTGAGAGACCTGCTTTGTCCCCGTGAATATCGATGTGGGTGGGGAGCCTTGATTTGTCAAGGCGGCTGGTTATTGCCGCCGCGATGACGGTAGGACTGTATCTGTTTCCTACGTCGTTCTGAACTATAAGTACAGGTCTTAGTCCCCCCTGTTCGCTTCCCACCACCGGAGACAGGTCTGCATAATATATATCTCCCCGCTTAACTTCCATTTGCGTTACACGTCCTTTCGGCTTTTATCTGTATTATTATTTTTGCCGCAAAGGGGAGTGTTTTAGTCATGCAAATAGTATTTTTTCGGTGGGAAGATATACCATAGGGATATATGAAAAACAAAATAGGATGCCGTTGCTGACATCCTATATTTGTTGTTAATTCTTTTCAGTTACTGCAAAATACGGTTCAAATTCCTCTGTATCTGGGTCCCATACTCCCGTTCCGCCTGCGCTGATCTCTCGTACTCCGTATCCGTCGCAGGCAATAAAGTATTCTCCGGTAGAATCATCATAAGAGAGTAAGAACATATATCTTGTTCCTTCTACGGGATTTGCAGAATACTGTGTTACGGGAACACCCACGTATTTTGTGTCTGCTTCAAGCTTTGTTAGTTTATCGAAACCACGATTGGCAGAAATATCGGGGCGGACATATTTCATAAACTCCGAAACAGGCAATGCTCCGCCGTAAAATGTAATTTCTTTAGTTTCAAGGGATGCTTCGCCTTTCAAAATATAGAAATCACTAACCCTTCCGATAGAATATATCTGTCCAGTTTCTGTTGCATAAGTTGACACAGTTCCATCATACGTTCCCACGATTACAAGATCAACTGCATCAATCATAGGTAACAAATCCGTTGGTATATTGTAATCATTGGAGTGCTGAACTTCATAGGACAATTCGGGATTGTCAACAGGCTTG
>JAFQUL010000138.1 GCA_017408535.1 Clostridia bacterium | reverse complement strand
GTAGTCACCACAACAAACAACTACACGGAGGTAAGAATATTGTCCTACACACATTTTACACTATTTGAGCGAGAAAGTCTACAGTTTTTCTTAAATCAAGGAAAAAGTTTTCGAGAAATTGCAAAAATTATGGACAGAAGCCCCTCGACAATCAGTCGAGAGGTCAAAAGAAATTGGAGCAAAAAGGCTAACCACTACCATTATTGGCATGCACAAACAAATTACAAGCATCGTCGCAAGGCTTGTCATCGTAAAAATAATATACAACACAATAAGGAAATGTACCAATTTGTTTTTGAGGGATTGCTTCAATATTGGTCTCCCGAAATCATTGCCGGCAAGTGGAATAGCACTCACGAAGAGAAGATCTCGTTCTCGTCTATCTATCGAGCTGTAAGGGCTAATATGTTTCCCGGTATTAAACCTTGGACGCATTTCAGAAGAAAGGCAAAACCATATTCTCACCAAAAGAAATCCTATACACGTTTCTTTGACAGTTCTATCCACGATCGACCTGAAATCATAGATAATAGAGGGCGATTAGGAGATTTTGAAGGAGACACGGTATACGGTTCGGTAGGCAAAGGATATCTCATCACAGGGGTAGATCGTCTATCGCGACAATTTGTTGCTGCTATAGCCAAGGATAAAAAACTTGAAAGCACCAACTCCGCTTTTATCTCTGCATTTGCAAATGCAGAGATAAAAGTACAGCCTTTAACGTTAACTTTGGATAACGGTACTGAATTTCTTGGCTTTAAAGAGTTGGAAAAAGAACTTGGTATAAAAGTTTATTTTGCCGACTCTCATTCGCCTTGGCAACGTGGTAGTAATGAGAACATAAATGGTTTGGTTAGGTTTTTCTTTCCAAGGGGAACTGATTTCAATAAGGTGACTCAAGAACAACTGGATGCTGTTGTTTCTCTGATCAACAATCGTCCTCGTAAATGCCTTGGTTTTTTGTCTCCAAATGAATTTTTGAAAAAAATGTTGCACTTGGCTTGACAATCTGACGAGGCTTGGTTTTAGTCCCGCTTGAGCGAGGTTTCGTAACAAATGCATGGCTGACAGGCCAATAAAAGACGCACTTGTGCGTAGCCTGTAGTATTAGGACTATGCCCGAAACTGAAATACCACCCGCTATGCGGGTGGATTATTATTGTCCGATAGCATAGGCGCGCATACTGCAGATCAGGTACGTGGCAGACCAATGCTCCCAAAGGGTTTTGACCTCTTCAAAAGGCTTGATTTTATGTAAAAAAGGAATTGTTTTTCGGGAATGCTTGACATCGTGTTTCCCGAATGATACAATGTATTAAATACTATAATTATAAGGAAAAATGGTAAAATGGGAGAAGCAAGAGTAGTACTTTCGTTTGCAAGAGATGAGAAATATTGCCGTCACAGCGAGGGTGATTTTATTCGCTTAAAGGACGGCGGGATTCTGTTCATATATACCCGCTTCAAGGGTAAGAAAGCCGGAGATGCCGCACCTGCCGATCTTGCAAAAAGAGTGTCTTACGATAACGGAGAGACCTGGACCGAGGCTGAGGAGATCGTGCCTGCAAGTATGTTTGGCGTTCAGAATATAATGAGTGTATCAATGCTGAGAATGCTTGACGGTGATATAGGACTTTTCTTTATTATCAAGCAGGCTCCCGGCTTTAAGAACAGACCAATACTTATGCGTTCAAGCGATGAGGGTAAGACCTTTAGATTCGTATGTGAGTGCGGACCTGAGGAATATTGGGTACGTATGGGCATGAACAATGCGAGAGTTATACGTCTGTCAAGCGGCAGAATAGTGTATCCTTTGGCTATTCATCCCGGTGAGATCAAGGGCAAGGGAATAGAAAAGGTGTCTGAGGAGACAGCAGGCTATTTCAGCTATTCTGAAGAACTTGGCTACTATCTCTACAATAAATCCCCACATCTTGAGGGAAAGAGAGCCAGCCCCCAGACCATCGGTACATGTATGTATTCCGATGATGACGGATATACCTGGCACAAATCCCCCGATACTATCTGTCCTAACTTTACAAATACCGAGAAGGGTCTCCAGGAGGGTGAATTCATCGAGATCCAGCCCGGCATCATCAAGAGCTTCTGGAGAACTGACAGAATGTATCAGTATGAGTCTCTTTCCTTTGACAGCGGTGTTCACTGGACTCCGGCACAGCCCTCCTGCTTTACTTCAAACTGTTCTCCCATAACTATAGAGAGAAACCCCTATAACGGTAAGATATACGCTATCTGGAACCCCATTCCTCTTCACAATATCAGAAAGAGAGGCTTCGTTGACTCTGGACGTACTCCTCTTTGCATTGCAGAGACCAATGAGGATCTTACCTCCTTCGGCTTTGTTCATAACATAGAGGATGATCCTACCGGAGCGTACGCATATGCGGCTACTCTCTTCCTCAGCGAGACAGAACTGCTGCTCTCTTACTGTGCAGGTCTGCCTGAGGACAGACACGGTCTTTCCAGACTGAGTATCGCAAAGATAACTCTTGATCCTACCGAAAACGAAAATACCGAGAACTGATCTATCATTCTGACATAAGGAGGCTTGTATGCGCGAATATAAAACAAAAAGCGAACCGTTCGCCAGAGGTTTTCTTAGCTGCGACAGTGATAGCAAAACAAAAAAGGTAGGAGCGGGGATGCTTCTCGCTGCCAAGGAAGCAGAGCTTTCCATTGACACCGAGCTGGGTCTGTGCTATACGCAGATACCGGGGAAAATGTCGTTTGGTTATTGCGGCTTCAGATCTTTTATGAAGCATGGCGGTATTGATGCTCTTATCGAGAAGTATCCTGATGACAAAGAGGATCTTGAATACATCTATAATAGTATCCTGCCATACGCAAAGGCACAGAAAGCTTTTAACCATTATCCTAAAGAGTATATGGATCATATACATGAGGGTTACCTTTGGGCAGGTGACTGGGAGGGACACTCAAACCCCGACCACGCAGACGTGTGCCACCTCGGCACAGACGCTCTCCTTGAAAAGATAGAAAAATACCGTGCCGAGAACCCCGGCAAGGACGATTTCTATGACGGCTGTGCTATGGCTGTGGAGTCTATTGCCGTTCTCGGCAAAAGATACCGCGAGAAGGCCATGGAAATGCTTGGGGATGAGAGCGACCCGGATATTATCAAAAAGCTGAAAAAGATCATAGACACCTTTGAGCACGCACCAATGGCCCCCTGCCGGGATTTTGCAGAGGCGGTTATCGTCTTTACTATGGTCTTTGCTTGGGACGGCATCGACTCTCCCGGCTGGTTTGATCAGTATATGTATAGCTTCTGGAAGGTAACGGATGAGACACTGCGTCTCAGTTATCTTGAGAGTATTTGGGAATTCTTCCATAATACAAGAACCTGGAATCTGTGCATTTCAGGGTCTGATGAGAACTGGAACGATCTTACCAATGATCTTACCTACGCCATTTTGGACGTTGTTAAAAGAAAAAAATACAATACACCGAATCTTACGATGAGGTGTCACAGAAATACACCCCCTGCACTTTATGAGGCTGCATACTCGGCACTCGCCACAGGCTGCGGTCTTCCCGGACTTTATAACGACGAGGCGGTTGTCCCGGCTCTTGAACGTCTCGGCATTCCCTCTCATGACGCACATATGTACGTTATGAACGGTTGTAATCAGATAGACATTCAGGGAAAGAGTCATATGGGCCTTGAGGACGGTCAGTTCACTGTTGCAAAGGCTGTGGAATATGTGCTTCACAACGGGGCTTCCGGACGTACGGGAGCCGAGCTTGGACTTAAGACCGGTGACCCCACGGAATTCAGCAGCTTTGATGAGTTTTACGCTGCATTCATAAGGCAGCTGGATAATATTATAGACGTTGTGACCGATATCGCTAACACTGCACAGAGGATACACGCCGAGAATCTGGCGGTTCCCCTCCGTTCTGTTTTGATCGACGGCTGTCTTGAAAAGGGACTTGAGTACAAGAACGGCGGTCCTCTCTACGGCAACGGACAGATTCTGGTCCAGGCATTTGCAGAGGCGGTAGATTCTCTTGCCGGTGTAAAAAAGTATGTTTACGATGACAAGCGTTATACAATGGCAGAGCTTGTGGATGCACTTAAAAATAATTTTGTCGGCTATGACGAGATGTATCATACTCTCAAAAACAGCCCCATTAAGTTCGGTAACAATATCGAATACGTTGACTCAATCGCAGGCGACGTGATGGATCATATCAATAAACGTCTGCTTTCTATTCCAACCTAT
This sequence comes from Clostridia bacterium, assembly GCA_017408535.1. Taxonomy (GTDB): domain Bacteria; phylum Bacillota; class Clostridia; order Oscillospirales; family CAG-272; genus RGIG2161. Next base: position 13,446 of record JAFQUL010000138.1, on the reverse strand, counting down.
CGCGGCGGTCATTTCTCAGGCGGCTGTTCTCCCTTTACGAGTGCACCCTCCTGCGGTGCGTCGCTCGGTGCACTTCCCAACGGCCTAAGGATAGAGGAGTTTCTTATTGCCGATTCTATCGGTGCTACTCCCGGAAGCGATACCAACGGACCTACAGCACTTATCAACTCCTGCCTTGCCTTTGACCATACTCTGCCGGGCAGCGGGTTTATACTTAATTTGAAATTTGACCGCAGTATTTTTAATTCCGAAGCGGGTAAGACTGCGTTTATCGCTCTCTGGCAGAATTATTTTGCACGCAAGGGACAGATGATAACCGCTACTGTCGTTTCCCATGAGGATCTTCTCGATGCGCAGATAAATCCGAGCGAACACCGTGACCTTATCGTCCGTGTAGGCGGATACTGCGACTATTTCGTTAATATTTCAAAGGATCTTCAGGATAACGTTATTGCTCGTAGCTATCTTGGAGTACAGTAAGACAAGGGGCAGTTCCCTAAAATAAGGAGGTAATGTAATGTACGATTTCAAAACTAAAAGAGAACCCTTCGGTCGCGGTTTCCTAAACTGCGAGAGTGATAATTTAACTAAAAAAACAGGAGCAGGACTGCTTCTTGCAGCAAAAGAGGCGGAGCTTTCCATTGACCTTGAATTAGGGCTTTGCTACAGGGACGTGCCCGGCAAGAGCTCCTTTAACTTCTGCGGACTCAGACTTAACTCCGGATACGCCTCTCTTATTGAGAAGTACCCTGAGGAAAAAGAGGATCTTGAGTACATAGAAAAGAACTACAGACCTTATACCGAGGCTCAGATGGCCTGGCATCACTATACAGATGCGCACAAGGTGCATTTAGCAGAGGATTACCTCTGGGCAGGCGGATGGGAAGGTCACGCGAATCCCGACCACGCTGACGTGTGTCACTTCGGTACCGACGCTCTCCTTGAGAAGATAGAGAAATACCGTGGTAAGAACCCCGGCAAGGACGATTTCTATGACGGTTGTGCCATGGCTATCGAGTCTATTGCCGTTCTCGGCAGAAGATACCGTGAGAAGGCTATAGAGATGCTTGAGAGCGAGACAGACCCCGAAAATATCGAAAAGCTTCAGAAGATAGCAGACACCTTTGAGCACGCTCCTATGGCTCCCTGCCGCGACTTTGCGGAGGCTGTCATCGTGTTCACCCTTGTTTATCACTGGGACGGTGTTGACTCTCCCGGCTGGTTTGACCAGTATATGTACGATTTCTGGAAGGTAACGGATGAAGAACTTCGTCTTAAGTACCTTGACAGTATCTGGGAGTATTTCCATAAGACCAGAAGCTGGAATCTCTGTATCTCCGGCTCTGACGAGAACTGGAACGATCTTACAAACGACTTGACCTACGCTATTCTGAAGATAACCAAGGAAAAGAAATACAATACCCCCAACCTCACTATGCGCTGCCACAGAAATACTCCCCGTGAGCTCTACGTGGCGGCTTACGAGGCACTTGCCACCGGCTGCGGACTCCCCGGTCTTTATAACGATGAGGCGGTAGTTCCCGCTCTTGAGCGTCTCGGCATACCCTCACCTGACGCACATATGTACGTTATGAACGGCTGTAACCAGATAGATATCCAGGGTAAGAGCCATATGGGTCTTGAGGATGGTCAGTTTACAGTTGCAAAAGCTGTTGAGTTCGTGCTTCATAACGGCTTCTCCGGTCGTACCGGTGCTGAGATTGGACTTAAGACCGGCGACCCCACTGAATTTAAGACCTTTGACGAGTTCTACGCCGCTTTCTTTAAGCAGTTAGATAATATGCTCGACGTTATAACCGAGATGTCGAATCACGTTCAGCGTCTGCACGCTGAGAATTTCCCTGAGCCTATCCGTTGCGTACTTATCGACGGCTGTCTTGAAAAGGGAAGAGAATATAAGGACCGCGGTCCTCTCTACGGTAACGGTCAGATACTTTATCAGGCATTTGCCGAGACGGTGGACTCTCTTGTGATCATCAAGAAATATATCTACGAGGATAAGCGCTATACTATGGCAGAGCTCGTTGCGGCTCTCAAGGCGGATTTTGAGGGCTATGACGAGATGTATCATACCTTCAAGAACTGTCCTCTCAAGTATGGCAACAATATCGAATACGTTGACTCCATTGCAGGAGAAGTGATGGATCATATGAATAACAGACTTCTGTCTATTCCCACCTACCGCGGCGGACATTTCTCAGGCGGATGCTCGCCCTTCGTGGGTGCACCTGACCACGGTGCTTCTCTCGGTACTCTTCCCAACGGTCTTAAGGTGAAGGAGTGTCTTATTGCCGATTCCATCGGTGCAACACCCGGCAGCGATACAAACGGTCCTACCGCACTTATCAATTCCTGCCTTGCATTTGACCACACTCTCCCCGGCAGCGGATTTATACTTAACCTAAAGTTTGACAGCAGTATATTTAATTCCGAGGCGGGTAAGACTGCGTTTATCGCTCTCTGGCAGAATTACTTTGCCCGCAAGGGACAGATGATAACCGCAACCGTCGTTTCTCACGAGGAGCTGCTTGATGCACAGAAGAATCCCGATGCTCACCGTGACCTTATCGTCCGTGTAGGCGGATACTGCGACCATTTCGTTAATATCTCAAAGGAGCTTCAGGATAACGTTATCGCACGCAGTTATCTCGGAGTATAACACGTACACATCTTTCCATTCCCCATAAGGAGGTATTCAAATGTATAATTTCAAAATTAAGACTGAGCCCTTTGCCCGCGGCTTTCTGAACTGCGAAAGCACCAACATTACCAAAAAGACCGGTGCCGGAATGCTGCTTGCGGCAAAGGAGATGGGCATTATCGTTGATGCAGAGCTCGGACTTTGCTACTATGAAAGTCCGGAGCATCTTTTCTGCAATTCTCTCGGAATAAGATGGAATTCACCGTATGACGAGCTCAAGGAGCAGAATCCTGAGGAAGCGGCGGACTATACCTATATAGAGGACAATATCCGTCCCTACTATTTTGCCCAGTACCCTCATAATTCAGCTGAGCACAGTGCCCACACAGACGAGAGATATCTTTGGGCAGGATCATGGAAGGGTCACGCTAACCCCGACCACGCTGACGTATGCCGTTACGGTACTGCCGCAATAAAAGAGAAAATAGAGATCTGCCGTGCCAACAATCCCGGCAAGGATGAGTTCTATGACGGTTGCCGTATGGCGGTAGAGTCCCTTGAGGTTCTTGGCGTAAGATTCAGAGAAAAGGCACTTGAGATGTTAGGGTCTGAGACTGATGAGGGCAGAAGAGCAAAGCTTCAGAAGATAGCAGATACCTTTGAACATGCACCCGAATACCCCTGCCGTGACTTTGCGGAGGCGGTCATAGTCTTTACTATGGTATTTGCCCTTGACGGTCTTGATGAGGCAGACTCACCCGGCCATTTTGACTGGTTTATGTACGATTTCTGGAAGGTGACCGATGAGGAGGTACGCCTTGACTATCTTGACAGTATATGGGAGTTCTTCCATAATACCAGATCCTGGAATCTTACCATATCCGGCTCTGACGAAAACTGGAATGATACTACGAACGATCTCTCATACGCAATACTTGACATTGCGAGAAGAAAGAAATACCATACCCCCAATCTGACGGTACGTCTTCACCGCAATTCCCCCGATAAGCTGATCCATGCCATATACGAGTCTCTCGCCACCGGTTGCGGCTTACCCGGTATATATAACGATGAGGCAGTCGTGCCTGCCCTTGAGCGTCTCGGCATACCCTCTGACGATGCCCACAGATACACCATGAACGGCTGTAACCAGATAGATATTCAGGGTAAGAGCCACATGGGTCTTGAGGACGGTCAGTTTACCGCCGCAAAGGCTATAGAATACGTTGTACACAACGGCTTCTCAAATAAGAGCGGAAGAGAGCTTGGTCTCAAGACCGGTGACCCCACGGAGTTTAAGAGCTACGAGGAGTTTTATGCCGCTTTTATCAAACAGCTTGAGCATATCATAAATATAGTTACAGCCATAGCCAACACCGCTCAGAAGGTCCATGCGGAAAATCTTCCCTGTCCTCTCCGCTCGGTGCTGATAGACGGCTGTCTTGAAAAGGGCAGAGAGTATAAGAACGGCGGACCTCTTTACGGCCACGGTCAAATACTGGTCAATGCCTTTGCCGAAACAGTAGATTCTCTTGCCAACGTAAAGAAATATATCTACGAGGATAAGCGCTATACTATGGCAGAGCTGGCCGATGCCATGAACAAGAATTTCGAGGGCTATGAGGAGATGCATCATACCTTTAAGCACAGCCCTCTTAAATTCGGTAACGATAATGAGTACGTTGATTCGATAGCGAAGGACGTTATGAATCACATAAACGAGTACCTGATGACTATTCCCACCTACCGGGGCGGCGTCTTCTCAGGCGGTTGCTCTCCCTTTACTGCGGCCCCCAAGTGCGGCGAGTCTCTCGGTGCACTCCCCTGCGGACTGAAGAAGGAGGAGAAGCTCATTGCCGACTCTATCGGTGCAACTCCGGGATGCGATACCCACGGTCCTACCGCTCTTATTAACTCCTGCCTTTCTTTTGACCACACTCTTCCGGGAAGCGGTTTTATTCTGAATCTGAAGTTCGACAAGGAGATATTTAATACTGCGGCAGGCGAAAGCACCTTTACCGCTCTTCTGAAGTCCTATTTCGGCAGAAAGGGACAGATGATAACGGTAACGGTAGTATCTCCGGAGGAGCTGCTTGACGCTCAGAAAAATCCTGATAACCACCGTGATCTTATCGTCCGTGTAGGCGGCTACAGCGACGTTTTTGTAAATCTGGATAAGAGACTTCAGGATAACGTCATCGCCCGTACCCTGTACGGTGTATAATATTACCGTTCCATGTACAGGGGAGGTGATACTCATTGAAACAGTTTACTATCAAAAGAGAACCCTTTGCCCGCGGTTTTTTGCGCTGTGAAAGCGATAACGTAAGTAAAAAATGCGCTGCCGGAATGATACAGGCGGCACGGGAAATGGAGCTTAAGCTTGACAGTAAGCTGGGTCTTTGTTATGCAAAATTGGACCTCGGTGCTTACTACGATCATGACGGTCTTCACATTTGGAAAGGACATTTTGATAAATTATCAGCCGAATATCCCGAGGAGAGGGAGGAGCTGCAGTACCTGAAGGACGGCTTTGCCTTTTGGACAGACAGACAGAAGGACTGGGAGAAAACTCCCGAGCAGATCGCCAACCGTAAGGAAGGGTATATGTGGGCAGGGGGAGTCGGCGGTCACGCCAATCCCGATCATGCCGATATCTGCTGCTTTGGGACCGATGCTCTCAGGGAGAAAATAGAGAAGTACCGTGCCGAGAACCCCGGCAAGGACGATTTCTACGATGCTTGCTCCATGTCAATGGATGCCCTTGATATTTTCGGTGAGAGATACCGTGAGAAGGCTTTAGAAATGCTTGAGAGCGAGACGGATCCCGAGATAGCGGAAAGACTGAGGAAGATCGCGGATACTTTTGATCACGCACCGAAAGCACCGTGCCGTGACTTTGCGGAGGCGGTCATCGTCTTTACTCTCGTGTTTGATTTTGACGGTCAGGATTCCCCCGGCCATTTTGATCAGTTTATGTATGAGTTCTGGCAGGTCACTCCCGCTGATCTGAGACTCAGATATCTTGACAGCATATGGGAGTATTTTCATAACGTCAGAGCCTGGAATCTTACCATCTGCGGCTCCGACGAGAACTGGAACGATCTTACAAACGATCTTTCATATGCCATACTTGACGTGGCGAAAAGAAAAAAATACCATACCCCTAATCTGACGGTACGGCTTCACCGCAATTCCCCCAAAAAGCTTATACACGCAGTGTACGAGTCCCTGGCTACCGGTTGCGGCCTGCCGGGTATCTATAATGACGAAGCGGTCATCCCCGCCCTGGTTGACCGCCTTGGTATACCGCCGCAGGATGCACATATGTACGTGCTCAACGGCTGTAACCAGATAGACATTCAGGGCAAGAGCCATATGGGTCTTGAGGACGGTCAGTTTGCTGTCGCTAAGGCTATTGAATTTACCATTCATAACGGACGTTCAAACCGTACCGGTGCTGAGCTTGGTCTTAAGACCGGCGACCCATCGGCGTTTGACAGTTATGAAGAGTTTTACGGGGCGTTTATCAAGCAGGTGGACTATATTATCGATATGATAACCGATATGTCCAACAGGGCGCAAAGAGTTCATGGGAAGGTATTTCCCGCACCGCTCCGCTCGGTGCTGATAGACGGTTGCCTTGAAAGGGGACTTGAATACAAGGACGGCGGTCCGATCTACGGCAACGGTCAGATCCTGGTCCAGGCATTTGCCGAGACGGTAGATTCGCTGGTTGCGGTCAGAAGATTCGTATATGAGGAAAAGCGCTTTACCATGGCGGAGCTTGCGGATGCACTCGAAAAGAATTTTGAGGGCTATGACGAGCTGTATCATATGCTTAAGAAAAACGATCAGCGCTTCGGCAACGATATACCGGAGGTGGATGCTGTTGCAGGTGAGCTGATGGACCATATCAACCGCCGTCTGCTTACCGTTCCCACCTACCGCGGCGGCCACTTTTCCGGCGGTTGTTCCCCCTTTGTTGATGCTCCCACCTGCGGCGCCGCTCTCGGTGCGCTTCCCTCGGGACTTAAAAAGGAGGAGACCACCATCGCCGATTCCATCGGTGCTACACCCGGGTGTGACGTAAACGGGCCTACCGCACTTCTTAACTCCTGTCTCGCCTTTGACCACACTCTCCCCGGCAGCGGCTTTATTCTGAATCTTAAATTTGATAAAGCACTCTTTAATACTCCGGCAGGTGAGAGTAATTTCTATGCACTCCTGGGGTCATATTTCGAGAGGGGCGGGCAGATGATAACCGTGACTGCGGTATCTCCCGAGGAGCTGCTTGAAGCACAGACTGATCCCGATAACCACCGTGATCTCATCGTCCGTGTAGGCGGTTACAGCGATCTTTTCGTCAATCTCGGGAAAGAGCTTCAGGATAACGTTATTGCCCGTACGGTATACGGTGTTTAATAAAATAGAAAATTTGAACTTATTACCTTAATATACGGAGGTGCACTATGTATAACTTCAAAACAAAAAAAGAACCTTTCGCCCGCGGCTTCCTTAATTGCGACAGCGAGAACAAAAGCAAGAGATGTGCGGCGGGAATGATACAGGCGGCAAAGGATATGGATCTTCAACTGGATCTTAATCTGGGCCTTTGCTATGCCGATATGAAGTTCGGGACCAGGTATAATTACTGCGGTCTGTTTTGCTTTGATAATCGTTATGATAGGCTTATAGAGAAATATCCCGAGGAAAAAGAAGAGCTGCTTTTTATCAAAGAAAATATGACCGTTTGGGCAAATCAGCAGGTATCCTGGAAGGCTTCCCCCGAGCAGGAGGCTAATGTCAGAGAGGGATATATGTGGGCAGGAGAATGGGAAGGCCACGCTAACCCCGACCACGCAGACGTTTGCCACTTCGGTACCGATGCCCTCCGTGAGAAGATAGAGAAGTACCGTGCACTAAATCCCGGCAAGGACGATTTTTACGATGCATGCTCAATGACAATGGACTCTCTTGATATTCTGGGTGAGAGATATAGAGAAAAGGCTCTCGAGATGCTCGCCACCGAGACAGACCCCGATAACATCGAGAAGCTTCAGATAATTGCAAAGACCTTTGAACACGCGCCCAAGGCTCCCTGCCGTGACTTTGCCGAGGCTGTTATTGTGTTCACTCTTGTATACAGCTGGGACGGTCTGGATTCTCCCGGCTGGTACGACCAGTATATGTACGATTTCTGGAAGGTTACCGACAGTGACCTTCGTTTGAAGTATCTTGACAGACAGTGGGAATTCTTCCACAATACGAGAGCCTGGAATCTTTGCATCTCCGGCTCTGACGAGAATTGGAACGATCTTACCAACGACTTAAGCTATGCTATTCTTAAGATAACCGGCGAAAAGAAATATCAGACCCCCAACCTTACCATGCGTTGCCACAGGAACACTCCCGCAGAACTTTATGCGGCGGCGTATGAGACTCTTGCTACCGGTTGCGGTCTGCCCGGTCTTTATAACGACGAGGCGGTAGTGCCCGCTCTTGAACGTCTCGGTATACCCTCGAGTGACGCACATATGTACGTTATGAACGGCTGTAACCAGATAGATATCCAGGGTAAGAGCCATATGGGGCTTGAGGACGGTCAGTTTACCGTTGCAAAGGCTATCGAGTTCACTCTCCACAACGGCCGCTCAAACCGTACCGGAAGGGAGCTTGGTCTTAAAACAGGTGATCCCTCGACCTTTGGAAGCTACGAAAAATTCTACGAGGTATTCCTCACTCAGGTAGACTACATAATCGACCTTATAACCGATATGGCTAACAGGGCTCAGGCCTGCCACGCGCAGTATCTGCCCGGCCCTTACCGCTGTGTCCTTATTGACGGCTGTCTTGAAAAGGGTCTTGAGTATAAGAACGGCGGTCCGCTTTACGGTAACGGTCAGATACTCGTTCAGGGCTTTGCAGAGGCAGTTGACTCTCTCGTTGCTATCAAGAAGTTCGTGTATGAGGAGAAGCGTTTCACTATAGCAGAGCTTGCCGATGCCCTTGAAAAGAACTTTGAGGGCTACGACGAGATGTATCACGTACTCAAAAACAACGATCAACGCTTCGGTAACGATATAGAGTACGTTGACTCTATTGCGGCAGATCTTATGGATCATATAAACAACAAATTGCTTACCATCAAGACCTTCCGAGGCGGCCACTATTCCGGCGGCTGTTCACCCTTTGTTGACGCGCCAAAGTGCGGTGAGTCTCTCGGCGCTCTTCCGAACGGCCTTAAAAAGGAAGAGAAGATTATTGCCGACTCTATCGGCGCAACTCCGGGACGTGATGTAAACGGACCTACAGCACTTCTCAATTCCTGCCTCAGTTTTGACCACACCCTTCCCGGCAGCGGTTTTATCCTTAATCTTAAGTTTGACCGCAGTATCTTCAATTCCGCTAAGGGCAAGGTGGCATTTATCGCTCTCTGGAAGAACTACTTTGAGCGCAAGGGTCAGATGATCACCGCTACCGTAGTTTCAGCCGACGAGTTGCTCGACGCTCAGAAGAACCCCGATGCTCACCGTGATCTTATCGTCCGTGTCGGCGGATATTGCGACTATTTCGTAAATATCTCAAAGGGTCTTCAGGATAACGTTATCGCACGTACAGTTCTCAGTATTTAACAAAAAGCAACAGAGCAGGGGCGGTATTCCGCCCCTGCTTTGGAAAACATCCTTAGCGGGAGGTTAACTCGGTATGTATGAATTCAAAACAAAATTAGTACCTTTTGCGAGAGGCTTTCTTAATTGCGAGTCAGAGGACAAGCTGGAGAAGACTGTTGCGGGCATCCTTATGTCGGCAAGAGAAATGCCTGTCAGCATTAATAAAAAGACGGGAATATGTGACGGCAGAGTAGAAGCACCTACCGGATATTTCTACGGAACGGCTATCTGCTGTTTTTCCGACTGGGTAATGGATTTGGCAAAGGACCACCCGGAGGACAGAGAAGACCTTGAGTACGTAACCAAGGCTATGGAGCCGTGGATGAAGCATGACGACAGCCAGCTGAACAAATATACCTATACTCCTCTGATGCTGGCCGCAAGCCGTGCAGGACTTGCCTCGGGCGGTAACTGGGTAGGACACGCAGTCCCCAATTTTATCGATATTGCTGATATGGGCACGGTGGCTCTGAGAGAAAAGATCGAGAGCTTCAGAGCTAAAAATCCCGGTAAGGACAGCTTTTACAATGCCTGCTCACGTACCACCGAGGCATACGATATCTTGGGTGAGAGATTTTCCTCACTTGCAAAAGAGATGCTTGCCGGAGAGACCGACCCTCTTGCCCGAGACAATCTTGAGAGGATAATAAAGACATTCGATCACGCACCTAAGTACCCCTGCCGTGACTTTGCGGAGGCGGTCATAGTATTTGCTCTGGTCTTTGCCTTTGACGGTATTGACTCTCCCGGCTGGTTTGATCAGTATATGTACCGCTATTGGCAGGTAACAGAGCCTTCTCTCCGCCGCAGGTATCTTGAGGGACTGTGGGAGTATTTCCACGAGACCCGAGCCTGGAATCTGACTATCTCAGGCTCTGACGAGAACTGGAATGACCTTTCAAATGACCTTACCTACGAGATACTTGAGGTAGTTAAAAAATTCAAATACCATACCCCTAACCTTACTATGCGCTGTCATAGGAATACCCCTGAGAAGCTCCTTATGTCAGCCTATGAGGCGGTCTCCACCGGCTGCGGTCTCCCGGCTATATACAACGATGAGGTGGTCTGCCGTGCCCTTGAGGAACAGCTGGGCATTCCACCCGCGGACTCGCATAAATACGTAATGAACGGCTGTAATCAGATAGATATTCAGGGCAAGAGCCATATGGGTCTCAATGGCGGTGAGATGTGTGTGGCAAAGGCGGTCGAATTTGCACTGACGAACGGCAGAAATTCTAACGGAAAAGAAGGCCCCGGACTCAAGACCGGAGAACCATCTGAATTTAAGACCTTTGACGAGTTTTACTCGGCAGTGCTCAGACAGATAGAGCACGCGGCGCGTATTGCCTGCGATATGTCAAACGCCTGCCAGAAGGTATATGCCGAGGAGGCACAGAATCCCATACGCTCACCTCTTATTGAGGGGTGCCTTGAAAAGGGAATAGATTACAAGTGCGGCGGTCCTGTCTACAACCACGGTCAGATACTTATCGAGGGTATCGCCGACGGTGCGGACTCTGTCGCGGCCATAAAGAAATACGTCTTTGAAGAAAAGCGCTATACTATGGAAGAGGTGCTTGACGCACTGAGAAAGAACTACGAGGGGTATGATGAGATGTATCATACCTTTAAGAACAGTCCGCTGAAATTCGGAAACGATATTGAATACGTTGACAGCATTGCCGCAGATATGATAGATCATCTCAACAGATACTTCCTTACTGTAGATACCTACCGCGGCGGCAGATACTCCGGCGGCTGTTCACCCTTTGTGAACGCTCCCTCCTACGGGGCGCATCTCGGCGCACTTCCCAACGGCAAAAAGCGAGGAGAGAGTATGATAGCCGATTCCATCGGTGCAACTCCCGGATGCGACACAAACGGCCCTACCGCGCTTATCAATTCCTGCCTCAGCTTTGATCATACTCTTGCAGGAAGCGGTTTTATTCTCAATCTGAAGTTTGACGGTGAGATGTTCCGTTCCACATCCGGAAAGGAGGCGTTTATCCCAATTGTCAAAAGATATTTTGAGGGTGGGGGACAGATGCTGACCTTCACGGTGGTATCCGAAGAGGAGCTGAGAGACGCTCAGATACATCCTGAGAATCATAAGGATCTTATCGTCCGTGTGGGCGGCTACTGCGATTATTTCGTAAATATCGGAAAGGCCCTGCAGGACAACGTAATAGCACGTACAAGCATTAAAATCTGATGAGGTATTAGCTTTGGAACTTTCATATTTCAATATACAAAAATTCTGTATTCACGACGGGCCGGGTATCCGTACCACGGTATTTCTCAAGGGCTGTCCCCTTGACTGTCTCTGGTGTCATAACCCCGAGTCAAAGAGGACAGAGCCCGAGATAATGTTTTACCGCCATAAGTGCTCGGTATGCGGCAGATGTCTTGACTTTTGTTCGGCAAGAAGCGTCACAGCAGACGGACAGCTTATCTATGACAGGGAGAAGTGTCTTCTCTGCGGAAAGTGTACCGAAAGATGCTACAATACCGCAAACAGCCTTTGCGGAAAGAAGGATACTACTGAAAATATCCTTGCAGAGGTAAAAAAAGATCTGCCCTTTTACAAGACCTCCGGCGGCGGAATGACGGTGTCCGGCGGCGAGCCCGCTATGCAGAGCAAGGCGGTCATCGAGCTTGTCAGAATGGCAAAGGAGGAGGGAATTGAGTCGGTTATCGAGACCTCCGGCTTTGGTGAGAGAGACTTTTTTATGAGTCTTCACGAGCTTGGAGCAACTTTCTTCTTTGATATAAAAGGTATAGACCGTGAAAAGCACAAGATAAATACCGGTGTCTATCCCGACGTTATACACAAAAATCTTGATGCTCTCATAGCAGAGGGGGCGAAGATAGTTCTCCGTCTGCCTATGATCCCCGGCAAAAACGATTCAGACGTGGATCTGGCTCTTCTCCGTGACTTTATCGCAGAGAGGAAAGATCACATCGAGTATGCCGAGATCATGCCATATCACGAGATGGGCAGAGACAAGAACACCGCTGTGGGACGTGAGGTATACGATCCCATTCCTGCAGGCAAGCAGTTTGCTGAAAAATGGAGAGAGTTTCTCTCTGACAGCGGTGCAGAAATAAGAGTTTCCGGAGAATGATCTCTGAGTACAGCCTATGACGGAGATGAGGATATGAATATAACCCAGACCTTTTATGATAATTTAGCGTCGCAGTACCATAAGCTGTTCCTCGATTGGGAGGCCGATACCAAGGAGCAGGCGGGTATACTTGACCGTATCTTCAGAAGTAACGGCTTTGAAAGCACTGCCACCGTCCTTGACTGTGCATCGGGCATCGGGACGCAGGCTATCGGTCTTGCCGCCCTTGGGTATAAGGTGACCGCATCTGATATCAGCCAGGCTGAGCTTAACGAGGCAAGGGAAAGAGCGGAGGGCAGAGGTGTAGAGATACGCTTTGAAAATGCGGATTTCCGCCGTCTTGAGGAGACATTTGATCAAGAATTTGATATCGTCATCGCTATGGACAACGCTCTCCCTCATATGCTGACAAGTGACGATCTCGAAACGGCTGTCAGAAGTATTGCCGGCAGGATCAGGGAAAACGGTATTTTTGTCGGAAGCATCAGAGACTATGATGCACTGCTCGAGAGCAAGCCGTCCTATTCTCCACCCTATATCCATAAAACAGACAAGGGACAGAGGGTCTCCTTTCAGACCTGGGAGTGGAAGGGTGATAGCTATAAGCTTATCCAGTATATTATCGATGACGAAGAGACTGCCGCAGTCAGCCGATTTGAGTGCGAGTACAGAGCTACCGAAAGGGAAGAGCTGACACGTCTGTTTCTCACCTCCGGCTGTAGCCGGGTGCTGTGGCTGTTCCCCGAGGAAAGCGGCTTCTACCAGCCCATTATTGTCGCACGGAAATAATACATCAATCGACAGAAAAAGCCAAGCTGTTTACCGGAGCCTGGCTTTTCTTATTGTATAACGAATACCACGGGCTAAGCCCGTGGTTCGAAAAAGCTTTTAGCTTTACATAGTCCCCGCCGCAGCGGTAGCCTTCCCCAGCGGGGAAGGGGGACCACAGGAAATCCGAAGGATTTCAGTGGTGGATGAGGAG